>DASSCG010000253.1:0-3409 GCA_035697925.1 Pyrinomonadaceae bacterium | reverse complement strand
GTAGCACTGAATAGATTTCCCTCCTTGTCGATCACGTTTACACAGGTAGTATCGTTCGCGCGCTCAACTGCCGGGACCGTAGACAGGCGACCAACACTCTTTGTCGCGCTGGCCAGGATCGCTTTCATGTTGAGTGGATCGCCCGGTTGTTGTTCAAGGGAGGCCTGTTGTTGTTGGATAAGAGAACGACGTAACGCCGCGTAGTCCTTAGATAACAGTTGGGTAGCTGGAATCGTGACAAAGTCCGGATCACCGTAGTAACGATCTCGGTCCGCCAACGCAAGTTTGAGGGCTTCGGCCAAAGTGTGAATGTAGTCCGGTGAATTGTGGCCCAGCTGTTTGAGATCGAAACCTTCAAGTAAGTTGAGTGTTTCCACCAGGGCCGGACCCGCAGTCCAAAAACCGGCTTTGTAAACTTCGTACCCGCGATAGTCCGCCTTCACTGGCTTGCCAACTTTGGCCCGAAAACGAGCGAGATCCTCGGCCGCGAGCAATCCTCCGTTCTTTTGCATGTAGTCGCCTATGCGACGGCCAATTGGTCCGCGATAGAAATAATCACGAGCCGCTGTCAGACCGATGTGACGTTTATCACCTGCGTTCCGGGCGCGTCGAACTGCGAGCTTTTCGGCTTCGACAATTTCCCGCAAGGTTCGGGCGAGATCCGCCTGCACAAACATGTCACCCACATTAGGTACCTTGCCATTTGGCATGAAGACGCGCTTCGCCTCAGGCCAATTTGAGAAGACTGAACCACGGGTCTTGATGTATTGAACGCGCAATTCGTCGATGGGGAAGCCGTCAGCGAGTTCGATTGCCGGTTGCATCACCTCAGCAAGAGATTTCGTCCCAAACTGATCGAGAGCAACAATGCAGGCGTCGAGTACTGCCGGAACGGTGGCAGGCAGGGGACCAGTCGAAGGAATCGCTCCAGGTTTCGCGCCTGCCATAGTGGCCATCCCAGTGGGTGTCTGTTTTTCACGGTTTACGAAAAATTCCCGCGTGGCTTTCATGGGGGCGGGGCCCATGCCTTCCACTACGCCGACTTCGCGACCCTTCAGCTTAATGAGAATGGGTACCTCACCGCCAAATGAGAAGTGTGAGAACTCAATAACTGAAGCGGCGAGTATGGTGGCGACCCCAGCATCAGTTGCGTTGCCGCCTTGCTGCAAAATGCGCATTCCGGCTTCAACCGAAAGCGGGTGACCACCGGCAACGACTCCGCGCTTGCCGCGAACTACGGGGCGAAAGGTCTGAGCTTCTACGCTGGGAGCAGAACAAGATATGAGAAGCAGACCAAGGATAAGAAGTTCAGCAAGAACTCGACGCATATTGGTTAACCTTTCAGGTTAGGCAGTGCGTCGAATTGTTCTCTTGTTTGTGAGGTTAGTCAACATTCCGAAGCCATAAGGGTGGGGCAGTAGGCGGGGCAGTAGCCCGACTGTCCCTGAAGGGGACAAATTCAATAGCCGGGGGCAACGCCCCCGGTAGCTGGAAAGGTTTTTTTCCGACCCTGAAAGGGTCGCACTGTCGGAATCCAGAATTCAATCCGGTAATTCACATCGTTGAGACTGCGACCCCTTCAGGGTCGGGATTTAAACTGTGCTTTACCGGGGGCGTTGCCCCCGGCTATTGAATTTGTCCCCTTCAGGGACAGTCGGGCTACTGGCCGCCTGTTCCATCGGGCGATGCTATCCAATTGTTTCGTGGAGATGAGGTGTGAGTAGACAAAAAGAGAGGGCGTCGACCTCCCCCAAGACCGACGCCCTTGCTTTTATCTCAGTTCTCCCATGGAGAATTAACGATGCGACATGTTAGATCATCTCAGGAGCCTTAGGTTGCAGTTATCTTGCAAAGCCTTAACGTGCTTGTAACAAAACCTTGACAAACCCGTTGGCCGCGCAGTGAGCATGGTACTTTCTCCCGCGGATGGAGCGGCATCATTTTTTCCGAAGCGGTCGGGTAACACTCAATGTTTGAACCAAAAACAGCACCTTATGGCTCCTGGAAGTCGCCTATTACCTCTAATTTGATCGTGAACGGCTCCGTTGGCCTCAGTCAGCCGACCCTTGTCGGTAGCGACATTTACTGGGTTGAGATGCGGCCTTCGGAAGGCGGGCGCCAGGTAATCGTTCGCAGAGAAGGCTCCGGAGAGGCAACTGATGTTAATCCTCCGCCATTTAACGCCCGAACGAGGGTTCATGAATACGGTGGGGGAGATTATGTGGTGAGTGAAGGAGTCGTCTATTTCTCAAACTTTGCCGATCAGCGTCTCTACCGACAGGTACCTGGCGGAGAGCCTGAGGCAATCACACCTGAGGGTCGGTTCCGCTACGCGGACGCCGTGGTGGATACCAAGAGATGTCGACTAATTTGCGTGCGAGAAGATCATACGGTCGCTAATGGAGAGGCGGTTAACACGCTCGCCAGTATTCAGCTGAACGGCGCGGAGAGTTATGGAGAAGTTTTGGTTGAGGGCAACGACTTTTATTCGTCACCCCGACTGAGTCCCGATGGCGCCCATCTCGCGTGGCTGACTTGGCACCATCCCCAAATGCCTTGGGACGGCACAGAACTCTGGACGGCTGACCTTGAAGCAGGCGGAGATCTAACGAACATTCGGCAAGTAGCTGGCAATTCCTCGGAATCAATAGTTCAGCCGGAATGGTCACCCGACGGCACTCTCTATTTCGTGTCTGACCGCAGCGGTTGGTGGAATCTCTATCGCAGCGGCACTAACGGAGAGATTGAGGCGGTTACTGAACTTGAGGCTGAACTCGGAGTTCCGCATTGGATCTTTGGAATGAGCAACTACGCCTTCGAATCGGCAGGCCGGATCATCTGTACCTATTATGAACGTGGCATGTCCAAACTGGCTTTGCTAGATATTCGATCAGGCCAATTAGAACAAATCGACAATAGCTATACTGACATCACCTTTCTGAGAGCGGTTTCAGGGCAGGCAGTATTTCGAGCAGGGTCGCCCTCTGAGCCACCATCTATCGTGAAACTGGATCTCGGAACCAAAGCCTTTGAAGTCTTGAGGCGGTCAAATAATTTGCAGATTGATGCGGATTATTTCTCCGCTGCGCGTGCGGTTGAATTTCCCACCACCGACGGATTAACAGCTCACGCCTTTTACTATCCACCACGAAATCCTGATTACCGCGCAACTAATGGGGAGCGTCCTCCGCTTCTGGTAAAGAGCCATGGCGGACCAACATCCGCTGCGGCAACGGCGTTAAGTCTGATGATTCAATACTGGACCAGCCGGGGAATTGGAGTGTTAGACGTTAACTATGGTGGGAGTACGGGCTACGGACGACCTTACCGGGAAAGGTTGAAGAACCAATGGGGCGTGGTGGATGTTGCCGATTGCGCGAATGGTGCTGCCCACTTGGTATCACTGGGT
>DASSCG010000252.1:0-4016 GCA_035697925.1 Pyrinomonadaceae bacterium | reverse complement strand
GCGCCTCTGGGAAACCCCTGTGGAAAACGAGGTATCCGCAAATTAAGCCAGGTTTGCTCGCAGCGAGACTCGGGCCAAATGATCCACGAAATGTCGCTAAGTCTTTGGTGTCGGTTCTGTGAATTCGTGGATCGTCCGCTGTTAACCCCAAAATATGACCAGAATCCGCAGATAACCGTCACCAAGTTAACGTTTTAGTCCTTCTTGGTCCGTGTAATCTGCGAAATCTGAGGATAGGCCCGTGCCCGGTAAACCTTGATCTGGGAGCCTATTCCGGGACTATAATGCGTTCCTCAGCAAACCAGCACCATCCTCGAAGGTAGTGACTATGAAACACCTCGCATTCGTTTTCCGTGTCGCCTTCTCTATTGTCACCACCGCTACGTTAATGGTAGCAGTCGTGTTCGCCCAAAACACGAAACAGGGGGCAAGCAAGAGCAAGGTTGGCAAACCTGGCAGTCGCAGTGCCGCCAAACCAACCTCTGAAACTCTTAAGATTTGCCAGGGGGTACCCATTCCTGCGGGATACGTCGTCACTGCGTTCTTGACGTCATCGACTTGCCCACACGGCATGTACATTCTCAAAAAACAAGATCCCTATTCCGAGAGCCTGGGGATTTCGAAGCGGGGTTCTGCTGAACCGAGGCCAACGCCTGGATCATCTCCCAAAGCTGCTGGCACCTCGGCGCCCATGGCGCAACCCGCGGGAACATCTGCGTCTGTTAGCCGGCCGCGCCGAGTGGGCACGGCAGAAGAATCGGGTGACGGCCCCGTTTTGCATGGCGGTCCAATAGGATCTCCGGCCCGCCCGCCAACCTTAACAAGCGCCAACGCGCTCGGATCCCCAGTGAATGCATCGTCCGACACTGAGCCCGACTCAACATCGGACTCCACACCTGGCCCGGAAGAAGTGAGCGAGGGAGATGTGGTGCGCGTGGATACCAATCTCGTAACGGTTCCCGTGAGTGTGTTGGATCGACATGGTCGTTTTATTCCGAACCTCAGCCGCGAAGACTTCACCGTCTTTGAGAATGGCGTCGAGCAATCAATCGCTTATTTTGAGCCCGCAGATAAACCCTTCACGGTGGCACTCCTCCTCGATACTTCACCATCGACACACTTTCACCTTTGGGAGATCAAAGAAGCGGCCATCGCTTTTGCAAAACAACTGCGCCCGCAGGATCGTGTGCTTGTGGTCAGCTTCAACGATCAAGTACTTCTGTTGACCGAAGTTACAAACGATCTGAGCGTCATCAACTCGGTCATCATCCAGAACGCCACCGTGGGGACGGCTACGCGTCTATATGACGCAGTTGAGCTTGTAATCAAGGAGCGTTTGGACAAGATCAAAGGGCGGAAAGCCATTGTGCTATTTACTGACGGCGTAGACACCGCAAGCAATATGGCAACCTATGAGAGCAATATGCGCGAGGTGGATGAGCTCGATGCGCTCATTTACCCGATTCAATATGACACCACCGATTACCTGCGTGCCATGCAGGGCGCGGGCAGCATCACAGTAGTGACCACGCGGAGTAACGGCCCGTTCGGCGGCCGGAGCACTTCACAAGTAACTTATCCCACGCCAGCCAACGCCGGTATTGCTTTACCGGGCGCGACCAAAGCCGACTATGAGCGCGCAGATCAATATCTCAACGAGCTTGCCGAGAAGACTGCCGGCCGTCTCTATAAAGCGAATACTACTGCGCAACTGGCAGAAGCTTTCGGGAGGATTGCCGAGGAGCTACGCCGCCAATACACCCTTGGCTACTATCCACAGGCGGCGGGTGTTGAAAGCGGCGAGCGCCATCAAATCAAAGTTCGCGTGAAGCGACCCAACCTTGCTGTAAGAGCCCGAGATAGCTACATGCGCGCTTCCACGAGTCCGACTAAGTAGCTGCCATTATCGAACGGCGATGCTCAAGGTATAGGTTCCACCTGGCTCATCACCGTCTACCAGTACGCGATACTCCCCTGATTCTGGAAGCACGCCAGTCCACGTTTTCGCCCGGTCGATCAAACTCTCTCTGGCTCCCGGCGAAATTACCATGAACGATATCGACCTCCCGGCCCTTGTCAGGCTCACAATCATTCTCTGACCGGCGCGAGCGTTCACGAGGTAAGTGTCGCCGAACCCTGGAGAGACTTTGCCGCTAACTGTGGCAGACGTACCGCCGCGAGGAAACTGCACACGCCTTGAGGCAGGCTTAACTTCGCCCGTCTCCGTGTCAATGAAGTCGGTCTTGTGTTCGCGGTACTCCTTGCCATCGAACTTGTAGAAAGTGAGAAAACGCGTGAAGGCAGTTGCCGCCGACTCTATCGAGATGTCGCGGTACCCTTTCGTCTGCGTCCGTTCGACGCCGATACCCATCCCATTGCTTTCGAGAACCAGGCTGTACCCCGCCGCCGTTTGCCTATATATCCAGAGAGGGCAATTACGAGCCCCGCAGTCACAGCCGCTCGACGGCTCGACAAAGATCTCCGGTTGGCCATCGCGGTTGAGGTCAATCGCCTGGATAGAAATGTTCGCCAGATACTCTTCCTTGCGCGTCTGTCCTTCAACTTCTAAGCATTCAATCATGCTGGGATGATCTTTCAGCACTTGTGCAAGAATTTTCGGGCGGTCAGCGGCGGGAACGGAACGAGCAACTTCAGTTTGCTGGCCCTTCCGTGTATCGGCGCCAGTCGCTCGCGGGCCCGCTACTAAAAATGGCAGCAGAGCGAAAATTTTTAGCGTCAGTTTTAGTTTCATCGAAGGTTGCCGGGAATTGAAACGGATATTACTCAACTAGCGGTAATCATGGAATGCATCTCGCCGATAACTAACCGAATTCTTGACAGTTAACCAAAATGTGGTTGGCGAGGATGCGCTGTCCCCAGGCCCGGTTTCATTAGCCCGCGCCAGTAGTGACCTAGTTTGTACTATCTTTGTGACCTCCGTGTCTCCGTGGTGAGTTTAATGCTTGGATTTATTCACCACGGAGGCACGGAGATCACGGAGTCGCTCAAATTAGGACACTACTCCCGCGCCTCAAGCGTTTACAACCCACCGCATCGTATGTTAGATCGCCATCACTGCGTTGGGCTTGAATATTTGTGGTGATGGAACCCCCCTAGAGTTTCGCGCCATGCGGGTAGTGCGCAACAATCCCTGGGATAAGTGCGTACAATCTTCATCAACAAGTTAGAGGGTCATGCCTGCCATCCATCATTAGTTTTAAGGAGAACATTATGCGTAGAGTTCTGCTTGGAGTAGCTGTGCTTACACTTTTCGCCTCGTCTCTCTCGGCTCAGACCGCTGATGAGATCGTTGCCAAGTACATAAAGACGGTCGGAGGGGCGGATAAAATTCAGGCGGTAAAGACGCTGCGTCGCACCGGCCGGTTTACCGGCGGAGGCGGGTTTGAGGCCGCAATCGTGGAAGAAAATAAGCGCTCAAATATGGTGCGTCAGGAGTTTTCGCTCCAGGGTTTGACCGGCGTTAACGCTTACGACGGAAAAACCGGATGGAAGATTGAACCATGGCAAGGAAAGAAGGACGCTGAGCCTCTGGGCGAGGAAGAGATGAAGCAGATTGTTGAAGATTCAGACTTTGACGGGCCGCTTGTTAACTATCAACAAAAGAAAAATAAGATCGAATTCGTGGGCATGGAGCCGGTCGAGGGAACCGACGCCTTTAAGCTAAAAGTAACTTTAGCCAACGGCGATGTTCGTTACTACTACATGGATACTGACTACTACGTGCCCATTAAGATAGATACTAAACGAATGATTCGTGGTGCCGAGCGAGAGTATGAGACATCGCTTGGCGACTACAAGGAAGTCGCCGGTTGGTATTTACCTCACTCCGTTGAAGTCAATGCGAAGGGCAGTCAGAACAAACAGAAGGTTACTTACGAAAAAATTGAAGCGAATGTACCCATCGACGACAACCGCTTCCATATTCCTATGATCCCGGCTAAGACCGAACCTTCAAAAACGCCGGATGCTTCTGAAGTCAAACCGAAGGCCGAAGA
>DASSCG010000251.1:0-4692 GCA_035697925.1 Pyrinomonadaceae bacterium | reverse complement strand
ATTCCGGAGATGTCTCTCATGAACACATTCGTCAAGCCATCGCTATTAATCTGTTTTGCTGTGTCTGCCGCATTGATTGCAGTGGGAACCGCCTGTCAACCTGCTACTAATACAAACGTCAATGCAAATCTGACTGTTAATGCCAACTCCACGCCCACGACGGTAAATGCCAACGTCTCTACGGCTCCGCTGACCGGAATAGCTGCCAAGGAGCCGGATCGATATCGTGCTACGTTGGTGCTGACTGCTGAGACCGAAGGCGGGGAAAAAACGATCGGGATTCCAACGCTGTCTGCGGAAGTGGCGCGCAGAGGCGCCGACCGGCGAGTTTCTTTCAAACTCCCGGACGGATCGGATCTCATCTACCTCGAGAAGGCTGGCATTCACACCGTTATAGCCCCTGCTCGTAAACAGTATGCGGAGCTGACTCCGGAAGCTACCGGGTTTCAACTTCATAAGTTGATGACTGCCGGACAGCTGGTCTCTCGCTTGGAGAATTTGAAGGGCGTTGAGCGGGTTGGCGATGAGACGATCACAGGGCGAACGGCTGATAAATACCGATACGCAACCACGCGAAGCACCGGCACACAAGCAGGCCAAGTCAGCGCCGAGGCATTTGTGTTTGTAGATAAGGAAACCGGACTGCCGCTGCGGGCCGAGCTCTTTACCGAAGCCAGCGGAGATGTTCAAGGGGTTAAAGGCGCAAAGGTCGTAGCTGAAATGCGCGACATCAACACCACTGTGGATGACACATTGTTTGAAGTTCCGACAGGGTATAGCAAAGTGCCGCCTGCGCAGGTCAAGCAGCAGATAAACGCGATCACGAATACAGCGATGGCTTTACTAAAAGCGTTGATGAGCAACATGGCGACCGCATCCCCAACCGCAACTCCTATGGCATCACCGACAGTATCGCCTTCCCCGCGCTAGGAGAAAGAAAATCCGATGAAATACTTGATCATTCTTCTTCTTGGGCTGATCGTCGGCGCTGGAGCGGCGGTGTTTTTGCTGGGCACACCGCGTGCGAAGTCGCTACCCGGGACGCAGGTGCAAGCCCCTGAAGCAGCTGGAGATCCACCGGGGACCGTCATCGTCACTCTCACCAACGGTTTTGCTCAAAAGTTTCTCGCCACGATTTTTCAGGATTTGGGCGCGCCTTCTTTTCATCTCGCCGGCGTAGAGCCAACTACAAATCTCGCGAGCACTGAGCAGATTGCTTTCCAGCAGGGCTGTACAAACACGATTACCCTCGCGCCTGAAGGCAGTAACATCAAAACTGAAGTTCAGTTTGCTAACGGGCAGATCACCGCTCCGCTTGCCTTTAGTGGTAGCTACAACTTGCTTGGCAACTGTATGCAGTTTAAGGGCTGGGCGCAGACGTCCATCAACCTGCGTTTCGACGAAGGTAGCCAGACTGTCTTCGGACAAGTGAATGTAGAAGGCGTGAATTTGGAGGGTGTGAATCCACTGGCAAACAATTTCGTGACTGTGTTTGTTCGCAACGCTATTGACCAACGCGTTAACCCGCTCGAGTTGATCAAAGCTGCACAACTACAACTGATGATTCCGGTAGCTGCCAGCAATGGGTCTGTGAAAGCACATGTCAAAGATGTGCGTGCTGAGATTGTGGATGGCACATTGAGGATGCACATCTCATACGAGTTCAACGGCACTAAAGGTCAACAACCTCAGGGTTAGTCGGCTCAATCAAAACACTACCGCCCGGATTTCGCGAGAAGTCCGGGCGGTTTTGTTTGTCGCGTCGTTAATTCGTCAATTAGTGAATGACGATACCTACTCCGACGCGGAAGCTGCATGTTACCATCTACCCTTGTCGCCTGGTTTCCTGTCGCTCTGAGACTACAGGCTCTAACCAGAAATTCACAATCGCACATCCGCTGTCAGTCACTGTCACCTTTTGTTCGGTCGTCCCAGCAACCTGCAGCTCTTTTGGCGCTGACACCTTTACCTCATACGAACCAGCTGGCAGCCCCTCAATTCGAAATTGTCCATTGACATCGCTCTTGAGCTCTCTCATCGGCTCACCATTGATGATTATCTTAACCCCTGCGAGCGGGAGATTCTCATAACCACCATTTTCCTTTGGTTGTCTACGGATTACTTTTCCAATAATGGTCGCCCCTGGTTTGGCCTTGGCCAGACCCCGGATGTAGTTCAAGTCTTCAGCCGCTCTTGAAATGTCTCGAGTGCGCGAACAGATTCCGGTGGACAACTTTCCCCGACGCTCAAATGCGTAAACGAGATACTGCTTACCCTTCACAAACCCAAACCCGCAGTCACCACCACCCAGACCGGTGGTCAACTCTACTTCGGAACCTGTTACACCGCGAAAGGGAGAATCTACGGACAGGCGTACGGCCATTCGGTCTCGCTCATAGTTATCTTGAGTGACCCTGACAAGTTGACTGTCGATCACAGTGCCAATAAAAACCACCGACGCGGCATCATAAGCCTGACAGGGCGCCTGCTCGGCGCAACTACAAGCGAGCGCCTTTCCCGCTGATAAAGTCAGGAATGCCAAAACACTCACAGTAATAAGCGAACTCTTCATCACTTTGTCCTCGTTTTCAACTCGGTTGAGGGGTTAACGCTGGGGAGGGATTATCTACTGCGTCAGTGTCGCTTGGCGGTGCCGTTCCTGCTTCGGCGAGCATTCTTTGGCGCCCGAAGTGCTCTACGATTTCGCTGGCAGTTTTTATTCCCACGAACGGAGCCAGTTCTGAAACACTTGACCGGGCGATCCGTTGAATAGAGCCGAATTGCCTTAAGAGGCGCGTCTTACGTTTCTCACCAACCCCTGGTATCGCTGTCAATTCTGAAGTGAAGTCGCGCAACTCCCGGCGTTTGCGATGGTATGTCACTGCATAACGATGGGTCTCGTCGCGAATCATCTGCAGGAGGCGCAAAATAAGCGAATGAGAGTCGAGATAGACCGGCTCATCCTCTCTCCCTTTCAAAAGCAGATGCGACACATCGTTATGTCGCAAGGGTGGTTTGACCACGGCAACCATGGGAACTGCTTCCAAATCGAGTTCGCGCATTGCATCGCCAGCTGCTCTGAGTTGACCCTTACCGCCGTCAATCATGATCAAATCAGGTAAAGTCTTGCCTTCATCCAGGACGCGGCGGTATCTGCGAAAGACTGCTTCCCGCATCGAGGCTACGTCGTTGGAACCCTCGACGCTCCTGATTCGAAATTTGCGATACTCCGAGCGATTCATCTTTCCATTTTCGGATACCACCATACCGGCAACATTCTCAGCGCCTTGAATATTCGAAACATCAAACGACTCAATCCGAGTCGGAAAACGAGGCAGCTCCAGGGTCTCCTGCAACTCTTCAAGCACGAGTTTCATATCAGGTTTGAGGACGCGAAACCGCTGCTCGAAAGCCAGCTTTGCATTCTTCTCTCCGAGATCGATCAGGTCGCGCTTCTCGCCTCGCTGGGTGTGCTGAATCTTGACGCGGCGGCCCTTGCGCTCGCTCAAGGCGCGCTCGAGCAATTCACGGTCTTCAAAGTCTACTGGTACGTGAATTTCTTTGGGTACGTAATCGGTTGTGTAGTACTGGGCCAACACGTCGCTGAGGAAAGAAGCAGGATCGAAATCGCCTTCGGGCAAGTCTTCCCAGAAAAATTCACGCCGGCCAACAATATGTCCTTCACGCATTGTGAATAGCTGCAGCGCCAGTCGCCGACCCTCGCGGTAATAAGCGAAGATGTCCACATCCCGCTCCGGTGAAGTAGCCATCTTCTGCTGCTCTGAAAGCTTAATAACGGTTTTTCTCAGGTCGCGATACTTAGCGGCCATTTCATAACGCAGATCTGTCGAAGCCTGTGTCATGCGCTCCGCCAGGGTGGCGGCTAGTTCGGTATTCCGTCCTTCTAACAGCAGTCGCACATCTTTAACCGCTTCCTGATACTCTTGCGGAGTACACAAGCCCTTGACGCATGGGCCAAGGCATCGTTTGATGTGATACTCAAGACACGGTCTAGGGGCCTTTCCGTCTATTTCGATATCACAGGTTCGCAGCTGGAATGTTCGATTGATTACATCGATAGTCTTGCGCGCGAGGCTGGCCGGCAAGAAGGGTCCAAAATATAGGGCGCCATCATTTTGTATTCGTCTGGTGATTACTACCTTAGGAAACGGTTCGTTGACCGTGAGTTTGAGGTGCGGGTAAGACTTATCATCTTTCAGATTGACGTTGTAACGAGGCTTATGTTTTTTAGTGAGCGTGGCTTCAAGTATCAGCGCCTCGACTTCGTTGTCCGTGACAATGAACTCAACGTCCGCTATCTGTCTTAAGAGCGCGTCGGTTTTACGGTCGAATGGCCGGGCTTGGAAGTAAGAGCGGACCCGGCTGCGCAAGTTTTTTGCCTTGCCGATATAGATAGTCTTTCCCGCGCTGTCTTTGTAGAGATAGACGCCGGCAGAACGTGGGATTTCTTTGAGTTTTTCGTCTAAGGTCACTGCTTTGACATTACCAGGAAATTACAGGGGAATTGACTCAAATCATTCTAGCTTAGAAGAAAACCGAATGCATTTCAGCGCCTGTTGGCAGTGTCCCTAATTCAGTTTTCGGGACGTTTGGTGTCCTTTCAGAATTAGCCCGCATTTCTTGGGACTTATCAAGTTGCAACGGAGATAACGATCCACGAAATCACACGAA
>DASSCG010000250.1:0-8144 GCA_035697925.1 Pyrinomonadaceae bacterium | reverse complement strand
CTAACTCGTTCCATCTGTTTCTCGCCGTGGTCAGGTCTTCGCTCGTCCTTCTTTTGTTTCATAAAACTAAGGGCGGGCCCAGTGCTAGTCAAATCCCTTCAAGCAGTTTTAGGCAAGAAAAGTGAAGGATGATAGTACATCATCCTGAGTAAGATGATGAGGCAGAGCAGTCGACAAACTGTGGATCCTTTACGCAGCCGGTCTAGGTACCCGCAACTACCTAGTGTGGTTCTTCGGACAAGGAACGTAGCATCAAAATGTCGGTTTGCCGATCGCCACCCAACTGAAACAAATGCGTTCCTACCTCCTGGAAATTCCATTTCCGGTAGAACGCGCGGGCGCGATGGTTGTGTTCCCAGACGCCTAGCCAAAGGGTCTCATACCCCTCCTGCCTTGCTTCATTTATCGCTGCCTGCATCAACGCGGCGCCCACGCCGCTGCCAAGACTCTCTCGCGAAACATAAAGACGCACCAGCTCGATTGGGTTCTTGGCCCTTATATTCGGTAACTCATCGTGAGAGCGGAGCAGGCTATAACCAACAGGCACTCCGTTAAGTTCGGCAATTTGAAACAAGCAACTTGGGTCAGCTAACTCCGCAGCTTGCTGCTCCGGACTAAATGACCTGGAAAGATAGGCGGCCATGTTTTCGTGAGTATTATCGGCGGCAAACGTCTCGAAGAAAGTATGGGAACCGAGCTCAGACAACAGCCCAGCATCTTGAAGAACACCGCGGCGAATACTAAGAAGTGCGCCGTTAACCAGCACACTCTTTTCTTCCTTAACTTTCGCTTGCTTTGCCAAAGTCCACTCGGTCTTAGTGTGCAGAATCCATCCGGTAAATTCTGTTTACAAAATCTACAAGATTTAATACGACGCAGAACCCGCAAAAATTGACCGATTTAAGTCGTTAGTTGAGGGACCTCAACCCTTGGAGCTTTGATAAATCTCAACACCTGCGGCAAGAAATTCTTCGGCTTTTTCTTTCATGCCCAGATTCAAAGCATCCCCCTCGTCGATCTGTTTCTTGGCCGCATATTCGCGCACGTCCTGAGTAATCTTCATGGAGCAGAAGTGAGGGCCACACATGGAACAGAAGTGAGCCAGCTTCGCACCTTCCTGCGGCAACGTCTCGTCGTGATATTCCCGCGCAACTTGAGGATCGAGCGAGAGGTTGAATTGGTCCTCCCAGCGAAACTCAAAACGAGCTTTCGACAAAGCGTTATCACGATACTGGGCGCCGGGGTGCCCCTTGGCGATATCAGCAGCATGCGCGGCAATTTTGTAAGCGATCACTCCGTCTTTTACGTCCTTCTTGTTAGGTAAGCCGAGATGCTCCTTCGGCGTGACGTAACAAAGCATTGCCGTTCCATACCAGCCAATCATCGCGGCCCCAATGGCGGATGTAATGTGATCATACCCAGGAGCGATATCTGTAGTCAGCGGACCAAGGGTATAGAACGGCGCTTCGCCGCAACTTTCCAGCTGCTTATCCATGTTCTCTTTGATCAAATGCATCGGGACATGGCCCGGTCCCTCGATCATCACCTGGCAATCCCGCTCCCAGGCAATCTGCGTCAACTCGCCGAGTGTTTCGAGTTCCGCAAATTGCGCTTCATCGTTGGCATCCGCAATTGAGCCGGGTCTCAAACCATCACCCAGGCTGAAGGATACGTCGTACGCAGCCATGATGTCGCAAATCTCTCGAAACCGTGTGTAGAGAAAACTTTCTTCGTGATGCGCCAGACACCACTTGGCCATGATGGATCCGCCGCGGCTAACAATTCCGGTCGTTCGTCGAGCGGTAAGCGGAATGTATGGAAGGCGCACTCCGGCATGGATAGTAAAATAATCAACGCCTTGCTCAGCCTGCTCAATCAGCGTATCGCGAAAGATCTCCCAAGACAGTTCCTCAGCTTTCCCCCCGACTTTTTCCAACGCCTGGTAAATCGGCACTGTGCCGATAGGCACAGGCGAGTTGCGTAGAATCCACTCGCGCGTCGCGTGAATGTTTTTTCCGGTAGAAAGATCCATCACTGTGTCGGAGCCACATCTGATAGACCAACGCATCTTCTCAACTTCGTCGTCGATAGATGAGAGAACGGCTGAGTTGCCGATGTTGGCATTTATCTTCACCAGAAAGTTGCGGCCGATGATCATCGGTTCACTCTCGGGATGATTGACGTTCGCAGGAATGATGGCCCGGCCCCGCGCGACCTCGTCGCGGACAAATTCCGGAGTCACGTATTTCGGAATTGAGGCTCCAAAGGAGTTCCCTTGATGCTGATGAAATAGTGACGAACGATCGTCTCTATTTGGAGTGCCAACCGACTCTAAGGTGCGCCCCAGGTTTTCCCTGACGGCGATGAATTCCATTTCAGGGGTGATGATGCCGCGTCTGGCATAGTGCATTTGCGTCACAGACGCGCCCGGTTTCGCTCGCAAGGGAACACGTCGTAGAGCAGGAAAATCCTCAAGTCGCCCCTTTTCCTTCTTACGCGCCTGATCAGCGGCGTCAAAGGTAAGGTAACCATCGTCAATAGGCTTTACGTCGCGGCCTTGATACTCCTCCACATCGCCACGTTCGAGAATCCATTTCCGACGCAATCCCGGCAGCCCTGCGCTGACGTCGCACTGCATGTCCGGATCTCCCCAGGCGCCGCTGGTGTCATACACACGAACAGGCTCATTCTCTTCAAGTGTTCCGTCAAAGTTGCGTGTGGGGTTTTGGTCGATCTCACGAAAAGGGACACGCACGTCTGGTTGTGAGCCCTCGACGTATATCCGCCTCGAGTTTGGCAACGCGTTCTCGTTATTGACGGTGGAGGGATCAATCTTCTGAATAGCTGTGCTCATGATTTCACCTATCTTCTGTTTTGGAGTGCGCCGACCTGTCGGCGCTTTCGCCTCAGCGACGTTTCGCTGTTTTCGCACTCCGAGGTTCTGTGGTTTGCCATAGACCGAAAGCGGTGACAGTCACCGCACTCCAAAATAAAAACCGCTCCACCCACGTAGAAGGATGGAACGGTCATAATGGCTGTTTCTCCCTTCGACGGTGCTAACCGTATCAGGTTCAAGGGGTCTCTGGATTTCACCAGACTCTCAGCCGCTGAGGCGGCTCCCCCGAAAGCTGTTTGGTTTCAATCTGTCAAAGAGATTCTAGAACCGTTCCACTCAGTGTGCAAACCAAGAGTCACCAAAAGTGTAATCGCCAAAGCAGATGCCTATTTGGTCGAGAAGTCAAAAAACGATTGAAGAAATGTCACCTAAGTATTTTTCGAGTTCATTCGTTAGATTTAGTAGTTGTGTCTTTTCTCAAGCCGACCCGATCGGTGACCCACGGTTCGTCTGATTTCGTGGATACAGACGTCGGTACGCTATAATTCTGGTCGATTTCACCCACACCCAAGGTTATCCGGAGACATTTATGCCGAAACGACGCGCCATTGCTCTGTCTGTAATTTTGTCTGTTCTGAGCCTGCAGACTTTCTCGCAACAGTCAGAGCGGGCGGAAGATGTGCGCGCACGCATTCGTAAGGAAGGCATGGAGCACTCTCAGATTCTCAGGACTATGCACATGCTCACCGATGTGTATGGCCCACGCTTGACCGGATCTCCGAATCACAAGCGCGCTGCTGAATGGGCCATCAAACAAATGACGGAATGGGGATTCGCAAGTGGACATCTTGAGCCGTGGGATTTCAAGCACTCCGGGTGGCTTAATGAACGCCTGTCAGCGCACATCATCTCGCCAGTAAAAGATTCGTTGGTTTGTGAAGTCCTTGCTTGGACTCCAGGTACGCGCGGTACCGTGCGAGCAGCGGCACGTCAGATAGTTCTGCCGGAGCGTCCCACGCAACAGCAGCTGAATGAAGTATTCAGCCGAGAGAAACTAAATGTGAGAGGACGTATTGTCCTGGTTGGCAAGCATCAGATAGTACCCGTTAATCTGAATCCGCCCTCAAAACGCGCTGACGATAAGCAGATGGCCGAACGCTTTGACCCTGATGCTCGGCCGACACCGCGTCCTACTCCATCACCCACACCTTCTCCATCTCCGGGACCTACTCCACTCACCAGCCAGCAGTTCACGGATCAGTTAGATAAATTTCTTAAGGATAACGGAGTGCTGGTCCGCGTGAATGACGCGGGAAGAGAACACGGCCAAATTCGGGCTTTTAATAATCGGAGTTTCGACGTCAGCAAAGTTGTCCCAACGGTCGTGATGCGAAATGAAGACTACGGCCGAATCACACGCATTCTCGCCGACAAATCAGAAGTGGTGTTGGAATTCAACATTGTCAATCGCGTCTATCCTGAGGGGAAAACCTCATATAACGCGATCGCCGAGATTCCTGGAACTGATAAAGCAGATGAGGTAATCATGCTCGGCGGCCATCTCGATTCATGGCATGCCGCTACAGGCGCAACGGACAACGCGATTGGTTGCGCAATCATGATGGAAGCTGCGCGGATTTTGAAAGCGCTTAATCTCAAGACACGACGCACAGTTCGAGTCGCCCTCTGGAGCGGTGAAGAACAGGGACTCCTGGGTTCTCAGGAATACGTCAAAACGCACTTCGGTTCCTTCGAGAATCCAAAACCCGAGTATTCGAAGTTTGGAGGCTATTTCAATATAGATTCCGGAACCGGCCGAATTCGCGGAGCATCCGTCTTTGGTCCGCCCGAAGCTGGAAACATTATTCGCGATATCCTCAAACCCTTCAAAGACGACGGAGTGGTTGGCGCGATTTCCTCTCGAAGCCGGGGCCTAGGTGGGACCGACAGCACTTCTTTCAATCAGGCGGGTTTGCCCGGAATTGGTCTGTCCCAGGATTCGATTGAGTACGGGACGCACACCTGGCACACGAACCTCGATACTTATGAACGCATTCTGGAAGACGATGTGAAGAAAGCAGCTGTCGTTGTGGCAACGGCGGTGTATGAACTGGCGAACCGCGATGAGCTGTTGCCACGATTCTCGAAGGATGCGATGCCGCCGCCTCCGCCAGCGGAACGACCAACGACACCACCTGCGCCGGAAAAACCTATACCCAAACAAAGACGCAGGACAAACAGGAAGCCGCGAAAAGTTAGCCGCGTCTCTGATTAAGTGCGAGGTTGTATGGAGGGTTCAACTTTGCCTGGTCGCGTCGAATTCAGCCACCAATAAAACTCATGGTGCGAGAGGGCGTGACGAAGGACGGATCGTTAATGTAGTGGCGGGGTTCTTTCTTCATCACCACGCCCTCGATGTATTCGATGATTTCATCTCGCGACACGCCTGAGCGCACTACGTCACGCAGGCTATGCTCCACTGTGGAAAAAAGACAGGTGCGGATTTGGCCGTCAGCGGTGAGGCGGATACGCGAGCAGGCACCACAGAAAGGTTCACTAACTGGAGCGATGATCCCAATCTCGCCGGGGCCGCCGTCAGCGAAGCGATAGCGTGATGACGTTTCCGAACCGCGCACTACATCACTCGCAACCAATGGAAAACGCTCGCTAATCCTTTCGCGAATCTCACGTCCGGAAACAACCATCTCTCGTGACCAATCGTGGCCAGAATCCAACGGCATGAATTCAATGAAGCGCATCTTTACGTCGTGCTCGCGAGCAAATGCAGCAAAGTCGACAACTTCGTCTTCATTGTGCCCGCGAACAATCACGGCGTTGATCTTTATTGGCTGCAGGCCCGCGCGTTTAGCGGCTTCGATTCCAGCCAACACACGATCCAGGACATCAACCCCAGTCATTTCCTTAAAAACTTCCCGCTTCAAACTGTCGACACTGATGGTGATGCGATCCAAGCCAGCATCCTTTAAAGCTTGTGCACGATCGGGGAGGAAGTAACCATTGGTGGTGAGCGCCAGGTCGTGCAGACCTTTTTGCTTCAAAGCCGCGAGCTTCCGAATAATCGTCTCAATATCGCGGCGAAGCATGGGCTCTCCGCCGGTAAGCCGTAATTTTTCGATGCCGAGGCTTACAAAGATTTCACAAACGTATTCAATCTCTTCGTAAGAGAGCATCTGCTCTTTGGGCGCAATGGGCGGTTCACCGTGTGGAAGGCAGTAGAAGCAGCGAAAATTGCAGCGGTCAGTCAAAGACACGCGCAAATCACGTATTTCCCGGCCGTAAGAATCTTTTAGGGTGGCAGACATAATTTGAATCCTACAGAGCAATAATACTCTCAGCCCTAAGGTGCTCCAAACCTCTCAACCTTGGAGACCCCTCAACCATTAAGAAAACCACAGTCAGGAAGGGGACCTTGTCCCCGTCTCCGCTGTTACTGAGTGGTGTTGAATTACAGGCCCAGCGCTGGATTGGTCATGAACACAGAAGCCGGCAAGTGCTTTTCCGTCCCCGGAAGCTTGATGGTCCGTTTCAGCACAAAGTCGAAGAGAAGTGGGTTGTAGTCGTAAATCTCGTTCAAAGCCAGACGCTCATCGGAGTTAATGTAACCGTTTTTGACCAGGGGCCTGGTTCTAATCAAGACATTGATTGCCGGCAGTGGATAATCACTGCCGTTAAGAAGCCGTTCGTGAAGATCTTCTCGTTTCAGGACCGTCGTTAGCGGTCTTCCGATTCGATTGAATTGAGTCATCGCTGAAACCTCGCCAAAGACCAGCCCCTCGTAACGTTTATCATCCATTAATCGCATAAACAGATCAAAATTAGGCACGCGTTCCCCATCTCCCTTATCGAGATCTTCGTTGTCTCCCAATCCCGCGCAGTGCGCGACGATAACCTTCACACCATGATCCAACGCGCGACGCAACAGTAGCGGATTGCCGAGCTTCTGGTCCTCTTCCGCTTCGACTGCCTTCTCTTCACCACCATGGCTAAGCAGTACCAAATCCAGTTCCTTCATCTTTTGATAGAAAGGATCGCATCGCTCATCCGAGGGATCGATCCCCATAGCATTTGGCAGCCACTTAACTATGCGTGCGCCTCGCCGGCCCCATTTTTCCAATTCCTCAATCGCGTCGGGACGGTAAGGATTAACTGAAATATTTGGTACGAATAGATCCGGGTACTGCGCTGCTAGTTCAAACACATACTCGTTTGAGACGTAGAACTCGGTCTTTTCAAGATTTATCGAACCATCGGGCCGATAGTTTTTGTCGAAGGCAAGTATGCGGTGCTTACCGTGCGAGTCGATGTGACTGATAAGACTTGCAAGACGGTGAATCAGTTCTGTGTCAGCTCGCTCTATATCTTTCACGCCTGCGGCGCTGAGATAGACTTTGAACTTAAGGTGATGAAAGGGATGGGCCCAGGTACGCATCTTAGGATTGACGAAAGCATACGTACCTTCGGTGCCAAGGCCAGCGACGTGAGTGTGATGATCGATGAGTTTTTGCGGGTCGATGTCCTCAAAAGCACGTTTGATAACATCGGCAGCTCTGGGGCTGATAAGATCTTTCAACTCTTGCGGTTTGCGGGTGAAGGCGCCACCGATTTGATGCACTAAGCACATATTTGAGTTTCAGCCGCTGGCCGAGTTTCGAATACAGAACATCGTTCCCAACATCGAAGCCACTAGAGTATCGGCGTTTTCTTTTCCTGAAATTGCAAACACATCGGCCTTTACGACTGTAAGCGTTTTACCGGGCTTAATAACCTCGGCGCGCGCAACAAACCTGTCACCCTTAGCCGGCCGCAGCAGATTCACTTTGAATTCGACACTCAAAACTTCCGACCCAGCCGGCATGAGACTAAAAGCGGCATAGCCGCAGGCAGAATCCGCGATGGTGGTTACGATCCCGGCGTGAAGATAGCCATTCTGTTGAGTTAGCTCAGCTCGGTATGGAAGGCTGATTTCGACCACGCCCGGCTCAATGCGCGAGAGCTCAGCCCCGATCAGTTGCATGATCGACTGCTTAGCAAAGCTTCTTTTAATGTCAGCCTCAAAAGACGGATTAAGCGAATTGTAGACCATTGAGCTGTTCGCAGATCGCTCTGGTGTGAATCGCACTCAGGCGCTCATCATTTGCCGGCTACTTTCCGCCACGTCCACTCCTCTGCAGCAGGCTTGCCATTCATATTTCCCTCGATCTTGGCGTGCAGTGCCCCATCGTCACTCACCCAGTAGATGACGCGTTGAGGAAAATCGTGTTTAGCGTTTTCAAAGACGGCCCGCCTG
>DASSCG010000249.1:0-2886 GCA_035697925.1 Pyrinomonadaceae bacterium | reverse complement strand
TGTATGTTCGTCTATTGCTAGCAGGGCACCGGTGCGATCATCTGCCGGTGGTCTTAGCTGCTTACCGCCTGCATGAGAGCAGTAAGACCGTAGCGGAGGGCGATTTGTTTGGTCGCGAATTTGATCACATAGCAGAGATCTACGAACCTAAATTGACCGGCGCCGGTCGTCGTTGGTGCGCGGCCACTCGTTTATTCCGGCAGTCATATGCGGCTAGCAGCGAAGGTAAACGTCTCAGCGCCGCCAGGGATCTGCTGGAGGCGATTAGCATTCATCCTGAAAGTCTGGCGGGCAGAAACTTTTGGGGATGTTTGAGGCAGTTAATGCGCGGCGCCTCAGCGACAGTGCGCGCCGTGCCGGGGCAGTAGTCCAACTGTTAAGGAGGGCTTCACAAGTTGACCCTTCTCTCCGTGCCGATTATAGAAGCAGCTTGAGGAGCCCTCCTTAACAGTCGGGCTACTGCCTCGCTCCAGGCGCCTTGGAGTCAGATATGCATTTTCACCTTATTGGAATCTGCGGAACTGCGATGGCTGCGCTGGCAGGAATGCTGCAAGCGCGAGGACATCGTGTCACCGGATCGGATGAAAATGTTTACCCGCCAATGTCCACGATGCTCGAATCGCTGGGAATTCCTGTAGCTCAGGGCTATCACGCTAATCATCTGCGCCCTACTCCTGATTGTGTAGTTGTGGGTAACGCGATCCCGCGAGGTAACCCCGAGGTCGAAGAAACTCTTCGACTGCGACTCTTGTATCGATCACAAGCTGAAGTTGTTAAGGAGGAATTCATACGCGGACGTCGATCCCTGGTAGTTGCGGGCACTCATGGCAAAACTACCACCACCAGCATTGCCGCATGGGTCTTGGATCAGGGCGGACTTAACCCCACTTTCCTGATAGGAGGCGTTGCCCAGAACTTTGGTGTGAGCTTTCGCGTCACAGATAGCGATTACTTTGCAATTGAAGGTGATGAATACGACACCGCCTATTTCGATAAGGGTCCGAAGTTCATGCACTACTTGCCCGAAATCGGAATCGTCAACAACATCGAGTTCGACCACGCCGATATTTATCCCGACCTGGCCGCTGTCAAGCTCGCATTCCGCAGATTCATGAATTTAATTCCCCCTAATGGCAGGCTAATAGCCGGATGGAACAGCGCTGAGGTGCGTGAGGTTGTTGCTTCGATGGGTTCTCGACTTTTTACTCAGGTCGAAACCTTTGGTACCAGCGAAGATGCAAAGTGGCAGCTTCGGGATACCAACTACTCGGGAGATATGTCCAGCTTCACAGTGTTTCGCGAAGGCGAGAAGTGGGGCGAGTTTAAGACACCGCTAATTGGCGAATTCAATTTACTGAATTGCCTCGCTGTCGTTATCGCCGCAGATGCGTGGCGAATTAAGCGTGAGTCGATAGCCGCAGCCCTCGCAAGTTTTAAGAATGTGCGAAGGCGCGCTGAAATTCGTGGGCAAGAACGCGGCATAACCGTAATCGACGATTTCGCACACCATCCGACTGCAGTACGTGAAACGCTACGAGCTCTCCGCCACAAGTATCCCAGCCAACGTCTCATCGCAGTCTTTGAGCCTCGTTCCTGGTCGTCACGTCTGGCTGTTTTTCAGGACCAGTATGCCAGGGCTTTCGAGCCGGCCGATTACGTGTGCATTGCAAATGTGTTTGACAGTGGCAAGGTGTTAGAAAAAGGACGAGCCCTTGATACCGAGCAGCTGATTGCGGATATCGCTAAGCTAGAAAAACCAGCGTTTGCTTTGGCGGGTGCGGAAGAAATAATTCAACGATTGCTGCCCGAACTGCGAGAAGGTGATGTAGTTGCAATCATGTCTAACGGTGGTTTTGGGGGGATTCACGAGAAACTGCTGGGTGCCTTAAGAATCATGTAATATTCGCGATTGTTCTTAAATCAAAACCGCTGAACTGGGGGAACACAATGGCTTTACCGGAAGGTGTACTGAGTTATCTCAATGAGAATGCGGAGAAGGAGGGCGTGGCTGCACCGCAGGCCACGGACGATCTCTTCAAGCTAGGCGTTCTCGATAGCTTTTCCCTGGTAGACTTCGTTTCCCTCCTTGAAGAGCAGTACAGCATAAAGATCAGTGACTCCGACGTAAATCCGGAGAACTTCCGCTCAATCGAGGTTATTGAACAGTACGTAGACTCGCGCAGAGGGTAAGACCCGTGAAGGCCTTCATCATAGGTTCAGGCATGTATGCTCCCGATCGCGTGGTCACGAACGAAGAAATCTCGGAACTGCTCGCTATTGACCCGGAACAAATCTTCAAGTCTTCAGGAATCCGGCGTCGCCGCTGGGCTAATCCTGACACATCCACCGGCGAACTGGCTGCGCTCGCGCTGAGAGAGGCCGTAGCCGACTCCAGACTCACAGTCGACGCGATTGACTATTTGCTAATGGGGACGATGACCCCTGATCGGTTCATTCCCGGGAGTGCTCCACAGGTGCAAAGTGCACTGGCACTGGACCGCATTCCGTGTCTGGATATTCGCGCGACTTGCTGCAACGCCCTTTACGGTCTACAAATCGCAAAATCTCTCGTCACTTCGGGCGCATCTCGAACAGTCGCCCTCTGTCTGGCGGAAGTTCAATCAATGTGGCTCGACCTCTCACCTGCGTCGGGAACTATTTCAATGCTGTTTGGGGACGGAGCGTCTGCTCTGGTTGTAGCGGCAGACAAACAAGAAGCCTCTTTGGAGATTATCGATATCCTGCTCGCCACCGACGGAGCCTATGTAGACGATCTTGGCATTCGAAGTCCTGGCACAAAGGTCGCTGCCAGCGCCGCGTATAGCGCGCCGGCGAACGATGACCATAAACCCCGTATGAACGGGCAGACGGTAATTCGTCATGCCG
>DASSCG010000248.1:0-5880 GCA_035697925.1 Pyrinomonadaceae bacterium | reverse complement strand
ACTGTGATTGTGACCAACCTCACCTTGGAGCACTTTCGATGGATGAAGACGAACTAAAGAAGCGTACGAAGCGATTTGGATTACGAATCATGAAACTAGTAGCTGCCTTGCCAAACACTCCTCAGGGAAGGACAGTGGGTGGGCAGCTTGTTCGGGCGGGAACTTCTGTTGGCGCTAATTACAGGGCTGCTTGCCGCGCTCGTTCAAGGGCAGAGTTTACTGCTAGACTCGGTGTTGTAGAGGAAGAGGCTGACGAGAGTGGTTATTGGCTGGAAATGATTATTGAAGGCGAACTCATGAAAGCCCGAAGGGTCACCAGCTTACTAGCGGAGGCTAATGAACTCGTAGCTATTATGACTAGTTCCAGGATTACGGTTCATAAGAAACAATTGGCTGAAAAGCAGCACAGTACGCGACGGATTGGATTAAAAATCAAAAATCAACAATCAAAAATTTAAAATAACCTAGTGCAAAAGCTTGCTGAAATATGTATCCGGCGTCCTGTCTTCGCGACGATGATTGTGCTGTCTCTAGTCGTCGTGGGAGCGGCTAGCTTTTTCCGTCTTGGCGTCGATCGGTTTCCTTCCGTTGATCTTCCTACCGTCAGCGTTCGCACAGGGTTGCCGGGCGGAGCCCCGGAGGAAGTAGAGTCGCTGATTACGCAGCGAATCGAGGAAGTCGTTAACACGGTTGACGGGATCGACGAGCTGCGGTCGATATCCGGGCAGGGCACCTCAATCGTCATCGCCACATTCAAATTGGATCGCGATCTCGAAACTGCGGCCCAGGATGTGCGAGACCGCGTCGCGACCGTCGTCAGGCAACTTCCAGAGGATGCCACCCCACCAGTGGTACAAAAGTTCGACAATGACAGTGCTCCCGTGTTGACGATTTCACTTTCCGGAGATCGTTCAATCAGGGAACTTACAGAACTGGCGGATAAGACGGCTCGAGTTCAACTCGAGCGCGTCGGAGGAGTTGGAGAGGTACGCGTTGTTGGTGGATTGGACCGAGCTATCAACATTTGGATTGATGCCGATCGTTTGGCTGCTTATCAGATTCCCATCACTGCGATTCGCACAGCCCTCACACGCCAAAACACGGATATTCCCGGTGGAAACGTGAATACCGGGCGCGAAGAGTTGGTACTTCGCACGTTGGGACGGTATTCCGACGCCCGCGCATTTGAAGAATTGGTCATAGCTACGGTCGATGGGTCGCCAGTAAAACTCCGAGATGTTGGCCATGTAGAAGATGGAACTAAAGAGCAGCGCTCGCTCTCGCGTCTCAACGGAGTCCCGACCGTATCGCTGGAAATAAGACGACAGTCAGGCGCCAACACGATCGAAGTCATTAACGGGATCAAGAGAGAACTGCCGCGCGTGGCTGCTCAACTGCCCGCCGACGTTAAGCTGGAAACAATTCGCGATCAATCACGTTACATCGAGTCGGCTTTGCACGAAATCGAAGTACACCTCGTGCTGGGCAGTATTCTGGCCAGCTTGGTCGTATTTCTCTTCATGAAATCGTGGCGATCGACGGTGATTGCAGCGGTGGCGATTCCATGTTCAGTAATCTCCACGTTTGGAATGATGCGAGCGCTGGATTTCACTCTAAATAGCGTCACCATGCTCGCCCTGGTTTTGATGGTCGGCGTTGTGATTGACGACGCGATTGTGGTTTTGGAGAACATCTTTCGCTTTATTGAAGAGAAGAGGATGAATGCCCGGGATGCTGCCAGAGAAGCAACTCGCGACATTGGTCTCGCAGTTTTGGCGACCACATTCTCGCTGGTTGTTATTTTTCTACCGGTTTCATTCATGTCGTCGATATCCGGCCGGTTTCTCTACCAATTTGGCATCACTGCTGCCGTTGCGATCCTTGTGAGTCTCCTTGTCTGCTTCACACTGACACCAATGATGAGTTCACGACTAATTCGCGTGGACGATGCCAAGGGTGGCCACGGAACGCCTGCTTCACGCAGGGGCTTTTATAAATGGATTGATAGCGGATACTCGCGTTTGCTGGCGTTCGCCATGCGTCATCGGCTGGCGGTCGCGGCAGTTTCGGCTGTGGTTATATTTTCCAGCGTTCCACTCTATCGGGCGGTCAAGCAGGAGTTCATTCCCACCAACGTGGACGAGGCCGAATTTGAAGTAAACATCAACGGCCCCGAAGGAACCAACCTGGCGGTGATGGATGAGGTCATGCAGGCAATTGAGAAGGATATTCTCGAGACACCGGGAGTAAGGTTGGTCCTATCGAATGTGGGCGGTTCATTCTTAGGTGGACTAAATCAGGGTGGGGCTTATGTTCGCATCGCGCCTCACGAGGAGCGAACACTTTCACTGGGCCGTCTCTGGACCGAACTTAAGAAGGGAACTCCGCTGCAGGCCTTTCGCGGAAATTATTCACAGCAGGATGTAATGCTGGAAGTGCGCCGGCGGCTGCAAAAGTATGCACCGATGCGGGCCGGGGTACGCAACGCTCCTTCTTTCAATTTCGGCGCCGGTGGACGATATGACATCGACTTTGTCTTGCGCGGCCCCGAGATCCAGGCCCTCTCCGACTATGCGGATGAGCTAGTAAAACGCTCAGAGACTCTCGGCGGAATTGTAGATGCCGACACATCGTTGAAACTCAACAAGCCTGAATTAAAAGTTGAGATTGATCGGAATCGTGCCGCAGACCTGGGCGTAGATACTTCCGACATTGCGGCCAGTTTGCGCGTGATGGTAGGCGGTGATGAAGAGGCGTCACGTTTTCGAGATTCCTCCGTTAATGAAGACTACGATGTCCAATTGCGTTTGATTGAGGGGGACCGCAGTGACGTGGGCACCATTAGTCGCCTTTATGTTCCGTCGTCACGCGGCGGTCTGGTGCGGCTGGATAATCTGGTCAAGATAAAACGTGATACAAGCCCGTCCCGAATCGACAGGCTTGATAGGGAAAGACAAGTGTCGATGAGAGCTTCGGTGGCGCCGGGATATGCTCTGGCTGATCGCATCGAAGCACTGCGCGGCGCAGTGACTGAGATGAACCTCCCGGCTGCCTATACCACCACGGTTTCAGGCAGAGCTCGGGAACTGGAACGAACTTTCACGGAATTTGTCTGGGCATTCATTCTATCGATCATCTTCATGTACATGATTCTCGCTTCGCAGTTTGAGAGCACTGTACATCCGCTTACGATACTTTTGAGTCTACCGCTTTCGGTTCCGTTTGCGTTGCTCGCACTCTGGGGAACCGGCAACACGCTGAACCTTTACTCAGCCCTGGGGATCCTTGTGCTGTTTGGTGTGGTCAAGAAGAACTCAATTCTTCAGATCGATCACATGAATAGCCTGCGTAGTAAGGGAATGGAACGCTACGAAGCAATTATGCAGGGAAATCGCGACCGTCTCCGTCCGATTCTGATGACTACCATCGCACTGGTTGCGGCGATGCTACCTCTGGCTCTGGGTACAGGACCGGGGGCGGAGGAAAGACGTTCGATTGCGATTGTGGTTATTGGCGGCCAGAGCTTGTCTTTGTTGCTTACGCTGATCGCCACCCCGGTTGTTTATTCGCTATTGGATGATGCGCGTTCCACGGCGCAATGGCGGCGCTTTACGACCGCAACAGCGAATGTGTATCAGGGGATTGCAGGAAGTTTGGGCAGGCGACGTCGCGCTCAGGCAGTCGAAACAGCTGAGGCGGTCACTCCTGATTCTAGAGATGAAGAACGCGTCCGAGCGGGCGCCAGTGGAGACTGAGTGGATCTCAGGGTTTGATCTCAGATCTGAGATCTCAAATTTGAAATTTCAGATAATTTTCAGATCTCCAATCTGAGATCTGTATTTAGATTTGAAATCTCAGATCTGATATTTGAGATCTGAGATCTGAGGATATGAGATCAATCCTCAAGATCTTCCCCTTACTCGAACACCTTTTCCACCGGCACAATCACCACATCCTCGGGCTTTACATTAATCTTATAAGCTTCGATAAGCTTGTCTTCGTCGGTGATTTCCTTAGGCTTCGCCGAGTTGTAAGTAATCGGTGACGGCCGATTATTAATAATCGCTTCGCGCAACCCTTCCGCGTCCTTAGTGACAATCACAACTCGCATTGCATCGGACTTCAGATGTTTGCGAATTGCATTGTTCACATCTTCCAGCGTGAGTTTGGCTAACTGTTCACGCATGTAAGTCACGTAATCAGGGATGTGGTAGTAACTGCTATCAAGCGCGTAGCCGAGCTGCGCATCCTGGGTCTGCGTCAGAATATTGTTGTACTTGGTAAGAAAATCACGAGTGGCTTCGAACGTTTCTTTCGACATTCCTTCCCGAACCAGCTTGTCGTATTCGTAAAGCGCCGCCCGCAGGACAAAGTGTCCATTCTCCGGTGTCACTGGCCGGATCCAGATCTGAAAGATCTGTGAAGTACGTCCCTGGTTTGGGTCGGGAGTAAATTGAAACATTCCGCGCGGAAAATATTCGATGTAAGCGTAGTCGCCATAATTGAGGCCGCGCGCCTCTCGGAGTTTCTGGTACAGGTAACTACTGCTGTTTCGATGCTGTCCAAAATAGGAAGCCACTACCGCAAGCGCGGGCCAGTCCTTGTCTGAACGCGTCACGTTAATGGGAAAGCCGAGGGAAAGGCCTGTGGCTCTTGTCTCGCGTTTAACTATCGCGATTCGGGTTCCAGTGGCCAGCTTGGGCGTTTCAAAATTATTTCTTGCCGCCTGGCCAGCTGGCAATTTGCCGAAGTCGGCTTCCACCTTCGCGGCGAACTCTTTCGGATAACCGCCCGCCAAGCCGAGGACCATGTTTGCCTGAGTGTAATTCGCCTTGTAAAACGCGCGTACGTCGTCGATGGTCAATTTCTCCAGGGAGCTAACTGTCCCCATGTTGTGATGTTCGTAAGGGTGTCCGTCGTAGATTAGGTTGTACAGGTACTCCTTGCCGAGTTCCTCGTCATTCGTTTCCCGCAGCGATACTTTAAGGAAATTGACGGCGTCAGTTCGCAACCGGGAGAAATCTTCGGCTCTGAAACCAGGATCGAGAAGCATCTGACTGATGAGCCCGTAGTACTTCTCAAGGTTATCCACATGAGTAGTTCCGTAGTACACAGTCATCTCTTTGTCGATCTGCGAGTTGAAACTGGTCGCCAAAGGATACATAGCTTCGACGATCTGCTCGTAGGTCATGGTTTTCGTCCCACCCTGTGACAACATGGCAGCTGTCAATGCCGCAACCCCTTCCTTTCCTTTTGGATCGGCTGCGGCTCCAGTCATGAAGACAATTCGAAAACTAATTAAGGGCGAACGATTGGGTAGCAGAACGTTAGCAATCTTTAGGGACATAGGTTTGTGTGACTCTCCAAAAGCGACGAAGGGCGTCAAAAGTGCTATTGAAAGGGCCATGGCTAAACTTGCGCGTCTCATTGATTCGAAACCTCCTTGGCCTCATTCTTCGCGGCCTCTTTGGCTTTGGTGGACAGGGTGACGATCGTACGACTCTCATCGCGGAAGTACCTGGCTGCTATGTCGCGCACGTCTTGCGCCGAGATCGTCTCCATGAGTTCCGCGAGTTTGTCGATCGTTTCAGGGCTGCGCCGGAGTGATACGAACGGAGCAAGAGTCGAGGCAATAGCATCAGAACTATCCATAGCCATTGCGAAGCCATAACGAAGACGCGATCGGGTTGCGTTTAGTTTATCCGCCGGAATCAGCTCGCTCGTATAGCGTTTGAAAGTGGCCAGAATTTGTTCGCGTACGTAGTCGACGTCCTTCGGATCTTTGACCCGGGCTAGTATTACAAACAATTCCGGATCCATTTGATTACTGAAGTCGGGAGCCAAGACATCCACTTTCTGTTCCTTAAGAACGAGTTTCTG
>DASSCG010000247.1:0-6896 GCA_035697925.1 Pyrinomonadaceae bacterium | reverse complement strand
AGCCGCGAACGTAGTTTGCCGTTTACCTGAACAGGAATTTCCAGCTCCGCCTTACGGGCGTGTTGCTGATTCACTTTTGGCCATCTAGCACTCTCACCCACCTTCGGAATTAGACCTCCTGCGTGGCCTAACTGCTCCCACAACTCTTCCGCTACATGCGGACTAAAGGGTGCCAGCATCACAGTCAGACTCTCCAAAGCTTCGCGAACCACAAACACATCGGCAGCCGAAGCATTGGTTGGCGTCACATCAAATTCGTTCAGCTCGTTAAAGAGTTCCATCAAGGCTGAGACGCTAGTGTTGAGATGCAAGTGCTCAAAATCGCTGGTTACTCGCGCGATCGTCTGGTGTGTTTTGCGTCGCAACGCCTGGCCCGCTGGTCCTATTTCATCGGGAGCGGGTTCGTCGTGGCGCTGCGACAAATCTGACAAACGCTCGTGCCAACGCCAGACCATTGAGTACACCTTTCGCAGAAACCGAACTCCGCCCTCAATTCCGGTCTCGATCCACCGCAACTCATTTTCAACTGGCGCAGCAAAGAGGATGAATAGACGCGTTGCATCGGCGCCAAACGCCCTGATCATTTCGTCGGGGTCAACCCCATTCCCCAGACTCTTCGACATTGCCTTCCACTCGTCGGTGCCTTCGACGATGTTCGTCACCATGCCCTGCGTAAGCAGTCTCTTCACCGGCTCGTCAAACGACACCAAGCCAATATCGCGCATGAACTTGGTCCAGAAACGCGTGTAAATCAGGTGCATTACTGCGTGTGAATCCCCACCAACGTACTGATCCACTGGTGTCCATTGAGCTGCAACAGCGGGATCAAAGGGCGCATCTGCGTTGCGAGGATCTGTGTAACGAAAGAAGTACCAGGATGAATCCACAAACGTGTCCATCGTGTCAGTGTCACGCCGCGCCGGACCATTGCACTTCGGACACGTCGTATTCACAAATTCAGGCACGCCGGCCAGTGGGGATTGACCAGTCCCGGTAAATTCCGCATTTTCGGGAAGCATGACTGGGAGATCGTCGTAAGGCACCGCGACTGCGCCGCAGTCGTCGCAATTGATGATTGGTACCGGTGCCCCCCAGAACCTTTGACGAGACACACCCCAGTCGCGCAGTCGATAAGTTACTGCGCCGCCACCAAACTTATGCTTCTCAGCAAACAGCGTCATCTCCCGTATGGCGACTTCCGAAAGTTTTCCACCCCATTCGCCGCTATTAATCAGCACGCCGTAATCCGTAAAGGCCTGATGCATTTCAGCTGACTGGTCCGTGCCGGTGACAGACACTGGCTCAGCGGACGGCTGACCGTGCGAAGCGGGCGCAATAACTTGCCGAATCGGCAACGAGTATTTCTGAGCAAACTCGAAGTCGCGTTGGTCATGAGCGGGCACGCTCATCACAGCCCCAGTTCCATAGTCCATCAATACATAGTTCGCGACCCACACGGGTATGTTCTCGCCACTGAAGGGATTTATTGCCAGCACTCCTGTGTTGAGACCTTCTTTAACTTCTTCTGCAGTCGCGTCGGCAGGTCTGGCCCGGGCAACAGCCACCTTCTCGGCAAACTTCTGCACGTCATTCATCAAAGCAGAGTCTTTCATCAGCTCAACAATGAGCGGATGATCCGGCGCAAGCACCACCGCGGTTGCTCCGAAAATAGTGTCAATTCGCGTTGTAAAGACTCGAATCTTCTTGTCAGAATCTTTCACTGAGAAGTCGATATATGCGCCTTCGCTGCGACCTACCCAATCCCTCTGCCTTTTTAAAACCTTCTCAGGCCAGCTAGATTCAATCTGTTCAATCTGTCCAACCAGTTGTTCAGCATATTCGGTAATCCTCAGGAACCATTGCTCGACGTTGCGTTTTTCCACTGCTGTTCCGCATCGCCAGCAGATGCCACCGGAAGATTGCTCATTAGAGAGGACTGTTCCTTCTTTCGGGCACCAATTGACCGGTGATTGCTTTTTGTAAGCCAAGCCGCGTTCGAACATCTTCAAGAAGAACCATTGGTCCCACTTGTAATAATCGGGCCTGTGCGCGGCAATTTCGCGCGACCAATCGTAGCTGATGCCTAATCGCTTCAGCTGGCCTCGCATGTGCGCGATGTTTTCTTCGGTCCAGGCGCGCGGATTTACACCTCGCTTGATGGCGGCTTGTTCTGCCGGCTGTCCAAAACTGTCCCAGCCGATCGGGTGCAAAACGTTGAAACCCTGCAGACGCTTATACCAGGCAAGCGCGTCCCCGATGGAGTAATTGCGGACATGGCCCATGTGCAAGAAGCCTGACGGGTATGGCAGCATTTCTAAAGAATAAAACTTAGGCCGCGTGTCATCATTGCCTGCCTCGAAGGCTTGGCCTTCAGCCCAACGCTGCTGCCACTTCTTTTCAATCACTTCCGGAAAGTATTTTTCGTCCATTGCTCTTTTCCCCAACGCTAATTTACCTGCCTGATAGTTCGACAAACACAACAACTCTTTGAGCATTGCTGTGCCTCGAATTCAGGCTTGAGTATGCTGCTATTCGGTTGTAAGGATTTGCCGCTCCGACAAAACTGCGCTAAAAGGCGCGACGCGGAAGCGGCACCGTTAGGAGGAGTTTGGTAAGTGGTCTGTAACTGGACATAGCCTATTAATCGGGAACCCTGATTGAATAGCCGTCATAATAACTCGGGGAATCTTGCTTGTCGACCTTAATCGGGATTTGTCCCTTCCCTCACCGTCGCTCTACGCTTTCCGGCTCTTCTTCGGCCACCTTCTCTACCTCTTCCTTGCAAGGCTGCTGCAATTCCGGACTTTCGAATTCAACGTCTTCAAAAGGAGCATCGAACCCTTCGGGGAGCTCAACATCAATATCCATCTCGCAGTGTTTGGGCCAAAGCAGCGATGCTCCGACCGAGCTGAGCAATACTACAGCCACAAACGTTAGTGAAATCCAAATCGGAATGTGGATACCAACCGCCACCACCAACATTTTGCAGCCGATGAAAGTCAGAACAATTGCTAGTCCCATCTTGAGATATTGAAACTTCTCTACAACTCCGGCTAAGAGAAAGTACAACGATCGCAGACCGAGGATCGCAAACACATTGGAGGTGTATACGATGAACGTGTTGGTGGTGATGGCAAATATTGCCGGAATCGAATCCACCGCAAAAACCAAGTCTGTGACTTCGAGAATGACCAAAACCATGAATAGCAAGGTTCCCATCCGCTTGCCGTTTACGCGCGTGAAAAATTTCTCCTCTTCGTAGTGACGAGTGATGGGAATGAACCGCGTCACAAACTTCACCACCGGATTGTCTTCAGGTTGAATGTCGAGTTCTTCCTGCTTGAACATCTTGATGCCCGTATAAACCAGGAAGAATCCAAAAATGTAAATAATCCAGTGAAAGCGCTGTATCAGAGCCGCACCAATGAAAATCATCGTCAGGCGCATAACCAACGCACCCATAACGCCCCAGAAAAGAACGCGATGCTGGTACTTGGCCGGCACCTTGAAATAAGAAAAAATGAGTAGAAATACGAAAAGATTATCTACGGAGAGGGAAAGCTCGATGAGGTAGCCTGTTAAGAACTCGAGTCCGCGAGTGGAACCCTGATAGTAAAAAACCAGCCCGGCAAAGATCAGAGCCAGGCTTACCCAGATCGTGCTCCAAATAACTGCTTCACGATACTTTACGGCGTGCGCTTTACGATTAAGGAGCCCAAGATCCAGACTCAGCATGAGCAGGATAAAAAAGGAGAAGCCAATCCATAACCATGTTGCGCTGCCGATCGCGTTCATTGAATGCAGTAAAGTAACATTATCAGTGGCTAAGTGTCAGGTACGGAGCGCCTGGTGCTAACGTTCCAGCCCTAGAGAGTTAATGGTTTACAGACAAGAACTCATAACTAGTAATCTGTCACGATCCAGATGACGAGCAGGCGGTTTTTGTACCGTAAAAGGGCCCATTATCTCCTCCCAAGTTGCAGCGTCACGTCCGCTCCTTTACAATCCGCCATTTGCTGGAAAGGTATACATCATGCTCAAACAATTAGGACGACTTGAACGAACTCGCAACATCATCATTGTGGGTTTCGCGGTCATTATGGCCGTAAGTTTGATTTTCTTCTATGCGCCCGGCCGCTCCGCTCGATATCTCGATCCAACGAGAAATACGGAAGTACTCGCCAAAGTTGCCGGTGATGAGATCACGGTAGCCGACCTCGCGCGCCTTCGAGAGAACTACCAGCAAATGCTGGGAGGCCAAATGAGTCTGGCCCAACTCGGCGGAAATAAACGCTTCCTGGATGGTTTGATTCGGGACCGCGTAATTGCTCAAGAGGCGGAGCGCCTCGAATTGGCCGCGAGTGATGCTGAAGTGGCCGAAAGAATTCGCAAGCAGTTCACTGATGCTTCCGGACAATTTGTAGGTCTGGAGCGATACAAAGAATCCATCGCAGCGCGCTATGGTGATGTTGAATCGTTTGAGCGCAACGTACGTGACGCTATTGCTCAGGAAAAGTTGAGGGCATTCGTTACGTCCAGTGTCAGCGTCTCAGATGACGAAGTGCAGGAAAACTACAAGCGCGAAGCCACCACGATAAGCCTGGCCTACGCCCTGCTATCTCCAGAAAAGCTGGCAGAAAAGATTCAGCTATCAGACGAGGAACTGCGAAACTATTACGAGCAACATAAGACTGACTACCGGCTTCTCGAGCCGCAAAAGAAGATTCGCTATGTCTTTATCAGCCAGGAGAAAGCCGGCGCCAAACTCGCGATTTCCGACAAAGAGTTGCGCGAAGAATTTGAGAGGCTTCCGGCTGAGAATAAACAGGCTGGCGTAAAGGTCCAACAGATTCTCTTAAAGGTGGCGCGGAAGGACCTCGATCAACAGGTCGAAGAAAAGGCTAAGGAGCTAATCAAAAAAGCGCGAGATGCGTCAGGCAAGTCAAACAAAGATAAGTTTGCCGAGCTAGCGAAAGGTAATTCCGAAGATCCCGCAACCGCAAAGAACGGCGGCTTTCTGGCTCGACCTGTAAAGAAGAACCCCGCGAAACCACATGGTTTGTACGATCGAGCTGTTGATATGGAGCCGGGCGATGTTTCAGACATCCCGATCAAATATGAGGGTAATTGGTACATCTTGCGTCGTGACGATCCTGTGCAGCAAACCTTCGAAGAAGCCAAACCCACACTTCTGGTCTCGTCTCGCAATCGACGCTCCTTTACCGTTGCCGCAAACCTGGCTACGAAGGCGCAAACCCGTTTGAAGGAAACCAAAGATCCGAAGAAGGTAGCTCAGGAGTTGGCTGCCGAAGCAAACATGAATCCGGCTGAAATGGTCCGAGAGACTCCATACATCAAGCCCGGAGATGACGTTCCTGAAATTGGAAGCAACCAGCAGTTTGAAAGTGTAATCGCCCCTTTGAATAATCCCAACGACGTAGGCGACAGCATTGGTGTGAAGGGTGGATTTGCAATCCCAATGTTCGTGGACAAGAAGGAACCGCGGATCCCGGAGTTAGAGGAGATCAAGGACAAGATTAGCCAGACGTTAAAACAGCAGAGGGCGACAGAGCAGCTGGAACAAAAGGCCACAGAGATCGCTTCATCGGTGAAGTCTGTTGCCGATATCAAGTCAGCCAGTGAGGCTGCAGGTTTTGAAGCTGGGAACGAGGAAGATTGGAAAGTTGGCAGTGTAATTGGCAAAGCCGGAACCAGTCCGGCATTGGATGAAGCAGCTTACGCCTTAAAAGCCGGCGACATTACGAGAACTCCAATTAAGGTCGGAGAAAACTGGGTAATCCTCGGTGCGACCAATCGAGTCGACGCGGACCTCGCAGCGTTCGCTTCACGGCGAGCCCAGATGACTCAAACTTTATTAAGCGAACGACAGACCCAGCTTTGGGACGACTACATAACCAAAGTCCAGGAAGACATGAAACGAGCAGGAAAGATAAAAATCTACAACGACGTGCTGGCAAGTTTGGAAGAAGATGAGCCAGCAGCGGCGGCTCCCCAGTCACGATTCCCATTTCCCACAAAATAGCTCCTCTCCTGCTTAGGGAGCTGACGATTAGGACACAAACACTTGGGGCCGGTTACCAGTAAGGTAAACCGGCCCCAAAGCTTTTCTAGAATCAATCTCAGATCCCAAGTACTCACTGCCCTATCACAGTCCGCCCACCAACGGCACAATGTCCGACTGTGCTACCGCAGTGCGAATCCTGAGTTCATTACCTTGAGTTGTGATCTTAAGATTTCCCAATGCACTTCGCGCCAGGACGCCTCTGATTCCCGACAGCCGATTCGTGAAGAGGGCTCCAAACTGTTTCAAACCTTCCACGGTATCACCAAGGCTGCGAGCTGAACTCGCATCAAGCGTCCGAGCAGCAAGCGATAACTCAAGATCCTTATCCGTCATTGCGAGTGAGCCGTAGGTTTGGCGCACAGTGGACAGGTCCTTCGCGATTGCCTCGTTACCAATGCGAAGATTCTGGAGCAGTTCTGGCGAAACGTTTCCGCCGAAGCCGGCGATCGCGTTTGGATCCTGTGTAGCGAGAAGAATTAGTTCGGGATTGGTTCGTCGTCGCTCACGGCCCGCAGCGATGGTGTTGCGAACCCGCTCTAAATCACCAAGAGCTACTGTGTTCGCGTCTAACGGAGCAACTGCGAGCTGTTTGACTTTCAAATCGAACAAACCAACAAGCTTTATCTGCTGGTCCAAAGTAAAGATATGAATGGTCTTGCCTAAATATTTTTCTTCGCTGTACTGCCCGGCAGCTGCGCCCTTTCCAGCAGCAGCAATTGCATTGGGGCTGAACGTTCCGCGCGCCACTGCCACGGTGTCAACTTTGGTGATTCCTGCCGATGGGTAGCTATAACGCATACCCAGTGCAAGT
>DASSCG010000246.1:0-6259 GCA_035697925.1 Pyrinomonadaceae bacterium | reverse complement strand
GCAACATCATGAAATCTCTGCGGGAGGATGTGACCGCTGATGTGTTCCGGAGTGATATACCCGTTCTCATCAGCGTATAAAACGAGACGTTCAATTTCCGCAGCCAGCTCTCGGACATTCCCTGGCCAGTTGTATTCTTCGAGAATGCGAATAGCTTCCCAAGTTATGCCGGCAATAGCCCTGTCATTTCGGCGCGCATAGTGGGTAAGAAAATATGAGATCAGTGTTGAGACGTCGTCGGGCCGCTCGCGCAGCGGCGGAACTTTTATGGTCAGTGCCGCGATTCGATAGTATAGGTCTTCGCGGAATACTTTGTTCTTCACCAGCTCTTCAATGTTCTTGTGAGTCGCCGCAATAACACGCACGTTCACCTTCCGAGGCATACGGTCTCCGAGTGTGTGAATCTCACCGTCCTGAAGGAATCGAAGTAACTTGGGTTGCAGCGTGAGTGGTAAGTCTCCGATCTCATCCAGGAATAAGGTACCGTTCTCAGCGGACCGAATAAGACCTTCGTGGTCAGAAAGCGCTCCGGTGAAGGTTCCCTTTCGATGCCCAAACAGCATGCTCTCAATCAATTCCGCCGGAACAGCTGAACAGTTGAATGGCACAAACTCCTTCTCGGACCTCTTGCTAAGCCGGTGAATGGCTCTGGCAATCAAGTCTTTACCGGTTCCAGATTCACCCGTTACCAAGACTGTGGAATCGGAATCTTTAACTCGCTCTACCGCCCGAGCGACATCAGCCATCGCTCTGCTGGTGAAGACCATGCCCGGAAGCGAGGAACTTGCTACTCGCGTGTCTGCGTCTTGATCACTACTCGAAAGCGGCGCTTTTGCCGTCGCCGCATGCGAGTGTGCCAGATGCGCCACATCCAGCAGAGCCTGCAAATTCTTTGCCTGCGACTCGCTAAGCGGCCTCACGCAGCAGGCAAAGAGTGCGGCACCTTCACGGTGTCCGCTGGGCGCAGATAACACAAAACAAAAAGCTGTTGAGCCGGGAGTTATGGTTGGGAAATCACCCGCACAGCTGAGGGTTTCAGCAACCACCTTTTGCCCGCTTGCTATTTCGTCCTCATCGAGCCCTTCGACCCACTTGAGCCGAGGGCGTTGACCGGTCGTGAGTGTCCAAATCGATAGACCGTAGCATGGCGCAGCTGCCTCGACCATCAAGCTCAATTTGAGCATGACTTCATAAAGCAGATCGGGGCCCGAGCTTGCTGCCTGGCAAACTGCCCGCACAATCGAACTAATTGGGAGGTTGTCTTGATCTACAGAGGCTTCTTCCATAGTGCTCAAACGCAAATGAGGCGAGCTAGATTTCCCACCTTCTGTTTTGATTTTTCTTTGTATGAGTGTGCGACTGGGAGTCCTGGAAGTCGCAACACGCGACGAGAGGTGAGCAAGACATAGTGGCCTTCGCTCGTTTATGAGACTGCTTTTGCAGCCGTGTGCGAGTCTAAACTTCGAACCCAAGAAGTGTCAACAGGTTTTACTGATGACAAACCCACTGCCTTCTAGCTGAATCATTACCGTTCGCCAAGCGTACGCCAAATTGGGCCATTAAGCGCTGTTAGTTCAAGTAAATGTTGAACTTAGCAAGTTAAATAGTTGCAAAGAAATGTCTTTACTACCTTAAGCGCCGATGCTATGTTCCGGCCATCCTGTTGCTAAACTGTTGACTGGCAACGGATTGGCAGTGCCGGAAGCACATTCCCTTGCGGCAACAGGTTCAAGAATACCAAGTATCTTGTGGTCGGACACGTCGACCAAGTTAAGCAGCTTCTTAAATACTCGCAATGTCAATTCGCTTCGGAACCTCTGGATGGCGCGCTGTAATCGCAGACGAGTTCACCTTTGCGGGCGTTCGAAAGGTGACGGAAGCGATTTGTACCCGTTTTGAGGGTACCGCCAAGGTAGCCGGTAAGCGAGGCCTACCTGTCTATAAGACACCCGTGGGATTCAAGTACATCGGAGAATTAATCAATGAAGACAAGATTATTCTTGGCGGCGAAGAATCGGCGGGACTGTCAATCAAGGGTCACTTTCCGGAGAAAGATGGCGTCCTTGCGTGTTTGCTTGCTGCGGAGGCAGTCGCGGCGCGTGGCGCAAGTCTAACCCAACAGCCGAACACGCTTTATCAGCAGGTGGGCCGGCTCGAGTCGGCGAGAATCGGTGTCCGTTTGACACCTGAATTGATGGCCTCGCTCCCGGAAAAACTGAAACAGAATGCTCGTGACATTGGCGGGCGCCCGGTAGTTGAGACCAATCGTAAAGACGGAGTGAAGTTTATTTTTGCGGACGGCTCGTGGTTGCTCATGCGCCCGTAGGGCACTGAGCCGGTCGTCCGTGTTTACGCAGAATCTGAATCAGCAAAGGACTTGGAGGTGCTTCTTGAGCAGGGTCGCAAATACATATTGGGTTGATGAACGAATAAGATCTCAGCGGGTGGCACCAAGAGCAACCTCTGCCTTCGCACCAGTGCGTGAGATTTCTTTGGACATAATTGGAAGCCGTGCCGAAGTTCGTCGGCGTGGTGGAATCATACCCTCATGGGTAGTTTTCGGAATGATCATTCTGGGAACGTTTGCGGTCTGCGTTACTGTCACAATGCGGACACGAACAAAGATGAACATGGCTTCCCAACAACTAGTCAGAATGCAGACAGATGTACAGTCGTTACGCAGCATGAATCAATCGCTGCGAGTGGAGGTGGAGCAATTACGCAATGATCCCCGCACTATCGAGTCGGCTGCGCGCAGTCGTCTCAATATGGTCCGGGCTAACGAGATTGTAGTACCCGTCGAATGAGTAATAGGAGAAGCTCATTTGCTTTGGGGGGTGCCGAATTGATTTTTTGCCTGCCTATTGCCACCGCAAGTCTCCTGCTTGATAACCACACGTACCCGGGTCCTGCCCTGCAGGCGCGGCTGTGACTGCCATCGCAGCCGCGCTCCCCTCTTAAACTACTTCGATCCTCAGCAGCAGTAGCAAAAGAATCATTTTCCATTTGTCATTTGACGGTTTTTAATTTGTCCATTTTCTGAATTTCATTTCGTGTCAACGAGGCTAGACTAAGCCAAATGAAAAAATGAAAAACTGTCAAATGATAAAGGGAAAATGATCCGTTCTTTCCCACCCCGCGCAAATGCAACTTTCCAACAAAGCGTGGTTGACACTCCCCTACCCCTCCACTAATATCGAATTCCTTCAGTAGAACGCTACTTATTGTCGAGAGGGTTATGCCTGAAACAAAGGAAACTATTTCTCCCGCCGATGTCGAAGTAGAGCGATGGGAACGCGAGACCCTCGAGCCAACAATCAAGAAGAATCCGGAAACAAAAAAACGTTTTGAAAGTGTATCGCTTGAGGAAGTAAACCGGCTCTACACACCCGCTGACATCTCCGATCAGGACTTTTCTAAAGACATCTCCTTCCCCGGAGAATTTCCCTACACACGCGGCATCCATCCGACCGGCTATCGCGGCAAGGTCTGGACGATGCGTCAGTTCGCCGGCTTTAGCACGCCGGAGGAAACCAACGCCCGGTTCAAGTATCTCCTGGAGCAGGGCCAGCACGGTCTCTCGGTAGCGTATGACCTCCCTACTCTGATGGGTTACGACGCCGACTCTCCTCTCTCGGAGGGAGAGGTTGGAAAGTGTGGCGTCGCTGTTTCTTCGCTGGCCGATATGGAGGTCCTGTTTGATGGCATACCTTTGGAACAAGTGACAGTTTCACAGACCATCAATGCGCCTGCTTCAGTTCTGCTCGCTATGTATCTGGTTGTCGCTGAAAAGCAGGGAGCGGACTGGAAAAAGATTTCGGGAACGCTGCAGAACGACATTCTCAAGGAATACATTGCGCAGAAGGAATGGATTTACCCCATTCGGCCAGCGATGAAGTTGGTGATCGACACATTCGAGTTCTGCAATGAGTTTGTTCCCCGCTATAACCCAGTTTCCGTCAGTGGATATCACATACGAGAGGCTGGAGCCACTGCCATTCAGGAACTTGCCTTCACGCTGCGAGACGGCCTTGAGTACGTGGAATGGGGTGTGCGCGCAGGCCTCGATCCTGATCGATTTGTCCCGCGCATTTCGTTCTTCTTTAATGCCCACAATGATTTTTTTGAAGAGGTGGCCAAATATAGGGCGGCCCGTCGCATCTGGGCCCGCGAGATGCACGACCGCTTTGGATCGACAAACGAACGCACGCTCAAGTTGCGCTTCCACACTCAAACGGCTGGCGTTTCACTGACCGTTCAGCAACCGCTCAACAATATTGTGCGAGTAGCAATTCAAGCACTCGCCGGCGTGCTCGGCGGCACCCAGAGCTTGCACACGGATGCTTACGACGAAGCGCTCGCGCTGCCGACCGATCGCGCAGCTCTGATAGCGCTGCGAACTCAACAGATCATTGCCGAGGAAACCGGCGTAGCTAACACCGTGGATCCACTAGGCGGCTCCTATTTTCTGGAGGCGTTAACGAAAAAGATGGAAGACGGAGCCCGCAACTATTTCAAGAAGATTGATTCACTTGGTGGAATGGTCGCAGCAATTGAAAAGGGTTTCCCGCAACGCGAAATTCAAGATTCCGCTTACCAGTACCAGAAAGCTGTGGAGCGAGGTGAACAAGTAATAGTGGGCGTTAACAAATACGAAATGGAAGAGGAGTCCCAGATTCCAACGCTCGTGATTGATGAATCTGTTCGCGACCATCAGGTCGAACGTCTCGAGCAGACGCGCGCGCGGAGAGATGAAGGAGCAGTCACTAACTCTCTCAATAAACTTAGGCAGGCGGCGCAGCAAGGCGAGAACACCATGCCGGCTACAATTGAGGCTGTGCGAGCCTACAGTACTCTGGGCGAAATCTGCGCCGCGCTCCGCGACGTTTACGGCGTATATGAAGAACCCTCATTCTAAACGCGCGCCAGCTAACTCCTTCCTACTCTCAAAGCGATGAAACGCCTGATCTTGATCTTTCTAGTTGTCTTCGTCTGTGCCTACGGAAGTAGCGTCAATGCCAGCGTTGTTCAGGATCGTTTGATCGTGAAACCGCGCAGAATCGTTTTGGTACGTAGTGCAAAGATCGCAAAACAATTCCCTCATCGAAAGACGGCCACACTCACTTATCCGATTATTAGCGGCCTGCGCGACCCGGCAATTTTGCGGCAGATTCGTAGCTTACTCGATTTCAAAAACATTTTTGACTATTCGCTGCAGGAGTATCGAGAGGATAGCTGGTTAAGCGAGTTTAGCTACACCGTAAATTACAATCGCAATTTTTTGTTCGACATTACCTTTGACCAGAATGGCGTGGCTGCTTATCCTGACAATCAAAGTAAACACTTCCTAATAGACTTAAAGACGGGTCGAGTCATTGCGGCAAATGACGCTTTTCTCTCGGAAAGCTTTGGACCTCTCGCGGAGCTCGTCAACGAAAAGCTTCAGGCAGAACTAAAAGAAATAGTAACTCAGGCGAAACAGAGGACTGATCTGGAGGCATCGGAAGCCCAGGGCGTTGCCGATGCCTTAGAACAAATGAAATTTGAGCCGGCAAATCTTACTGACTTCGAGGTAGGCGAAAAGGGCATCACCTTTCTTTACGATGCGGGATTGCCGCATGTGATTAAGGCTTTTGAGCCCGAAGGACGTTACTTCTTTACCTACTCCGAACTCCAGCGACACATAAATCGCGGCGGACCACTTGGTCAATTCGTTCGTTAAGGTAGAATAGAATTCATGAATGATCGGAAAATCCGCGTCCTAGTAGCTAAGCCCGGGCTCGACGGTCATGATCGAGGGGCAAAGGTCATTGCTCGTGCACTGCGCGATGCTGGTATGGAAGTTATCTACACTGGTTTGCGTCAGACACCCGAGATGATCGCTGCAGCTGCGTTGCAGGAGGACGTCGATGCTGTTGGTGTCTCAATTCTCAGTGGTGCTCATAACACTCTGTGCCCACGCATTGTCGAGTTACTCCGCGGACAGGGGATGGACGATTGCCTTGTGCTGCTCGGGGGCATCGTGCCGCAGGAAGATATTTCCAAGTTAAAAGCTGACGGCGTTGCTGAAATTTTCCTCCCTGGAACTTCAACGGAGGACATAGTCAAGTTTCTTCGCGAGAATGTTAAGCCCAGGGACTAAGAAACACTTTAACTTCGCAGGTAAGGTAAATTCGCAGGTCAGGAAGGGTGGTTTACCCCCGCTCGCCTTCCATCACAGTCAGGCGGGGGTAAACCACCCTTCCTTACCTGCGAATCT
>DASSCG010000245.1:0-2809 GCA_035697925.1 Pyrinomonadaceae bacterium | reverse complement strand
TGTAGAAGTCATTAACGATGTAAGACGCTCCCCAATTCATCAGAGTGCTGATGGTGGACATGTAGGCCGCGAAGATTCCGGCCACCAGAAGTCCCAACAAGCCGACCGGGGCGTAGGTGCGAACCATGCGGGCCCATATCTCTCCGGGCTCTGCAACAGTTCCGGGAGCATAAAGAGCGGCGGCAATCACGCCCAGGAAAAGAAATGGCACAACCCGAACGATCAAGGTCAGGAGCGCGTTGAAGAGTTGCCCTACCTGAGCGTGAAACTCATTTCTCGCCGCCATGAAGCGTTGCGCGGTAAACCCTTCCCCGCCTGTGGGTGAGGCCGCGAAGAAGAGTCCCTGCACTATGAAGGCAAAGATGGTCAGCACATCCAGACCTTTCACTGGTGGTAAGACCCGAAGGAACGATTCCGTTTCTGCGGCGCCTCTAGTCATTTCGATCGTCTGATAGACATGCTCCATCCCTCCTGCTGCAAACAGGACAATGGGAACCAGAATGATGTTGCCGATTAGAAAAATTCCGAATTGATAAGCATCCGTGTAAGCAACGCCGGACAGCCCGGAAGCGACTGTGTAAGCTGCCGTCACGATGGCGGAAAATAGAATGAGACTTAGGGGTTCCCAGCCCAGGATTGGACCAAGCGCAGCGCCAAGCCAGCCAGAGACATAACCCATAAGCACGACGATAAAGCCAAAACTCATGAACACTGCGTAGATGCCGCGATACATGTGAGCAACTTTGCCGCTGTACCGGATGTTTAAAAGTTCAGCGGAAGTCACCGTGCCGAGCCGGCGCCAATACTTCGACCAAAGCACCGCGCCAAGTGGCATCCAAACCACGTAAGGAATCCACCAGACCGCGTTGCCCAACAAACCGCCTTGATAAGTAAGCATCGTCACGGCCGGCGCGAGACCTGCGTCCGTGTATGTGGCGACGGCCGAAAGCGCTATTACCCACCAGGGAAGATCCCGCCCAGAAACAAAGTAATCAGCCAGGCTGCGGCTGGCGCGGCGCATGAAATAAAGGCCCACGACCAGCATGAAAAGAAAGTAGAGTCCGACAACCACCCAATCCAGTGTTCTCAATTGTCAGCCCTCACTTTGTTACGCAGCTTTCCTATTCCTTCGATTTCACATACCAACTCATCTCCGTCGCGTAACGACTTGTCTCCCCCTACTCCCGCTCCCACGGGCGTGCCCGTCGAAATGATGTCTCCGGGTTCAAGCGTCATAATTGATGAGGCGTAGGCGATTTGTTCAGGAATGCGGAAGATCATGTCACGTGTATTTCCCTGCTGCCGGATTCGGTTGTTGACCGTAAGCTTGATCTCGAGGTCATGGGGATCAGCAATTTCATCTGCGGTGACAATCCAGGGGCCTGAGGGAGCAAAACCGTCGAACCACTTACCTGCCAGCCAATCAAAGAAACCATCCATTTCCCGCTTAGTCCTATTCTCGACTCGGGAGTTCAAGCCTCGTTCCGAAACGTCATTGAGAATGGTGTAGCCGAAAACATGGTCGTAGGCATCCTCGGCCTTGATGTTTCTCCCGCGCCTGCCAATAACAACCGCGAGTTCTGTTTCCCAGCCGACAGTTCGGTTTTGACTGCCGATTACAATTTCGTCACCATCGCCGATAATTGCGCTCGCCGGTTTGAGAAATAACTGCTGGGTAATCGTGGCGGATTCCTGGGGAGCAACGTAACCACTTTCAACGATGTGCTCTCGATAGTTGCCCGCGAGGCAGATGATCTTGCCGGGACGTGCTAGTGGAGCTTCAAGCTTGAGATCTTTGACATTTAGCTGCGCTGAAGCCAGCATTTGAGCGTTCTCATTAATCGCTTGCTTGAGTTGTGTGTAACGGCCATCAGGCTCCGACGAGGAAGAAATCAGTGACACCACGTCGCCGGGCGGCTCGGAACTGTTGAGCAACTCCGACACCGCGACAATATCAATGAGCAGGTCGCCCGAGTCTTTAGGCCCAATGCCGATGCGCTGACCGTCGTTGTGCTTGAAAACCGCTATCCTCATATTCCCGAAAAACTACAAAGCTCATTCCCCTCATACTCATGGGACTCCGGCTGAAGCTGCCTCTGCGGCTTCGCGCACCAACCGAGCATGCTTTTGCATTACTCGTCCATTCAAACGGTAGAAACCGTACCCAAGAAGACAGAGCGTCACACCAGCGCCAATGTTTATGTATCGTCCAATTCCAGAAGGCTGCACGAAGCTGGCAATAAGAAGGAGCAAACCCGTTCCGGCCGTAACCCACGCGATGATGTAAAAAGGTGAAAAGATCTCGCCGGTGATTCGTGCGTGTGTCTGACTTACGTCAATCGGCGTTGAGAGTCGTACGAAGAAGTCATCGATTTTCGCGCGTTCACTACGGGGCACTCTTTCGATGACACTCACCAAAAGGATCGCAGCCAAAGTAACCGCGAAATTTATAAGGATACTGATTGCCTCGTAGTCGTATCGCAGCCAATTCGGATCAACGCCTGGTTGCTTTGCCAGGATCAAGGTCTTATAGAAATAGAACGAAAGCCCTGATATCAGTCCCGCCGTAATCCCGGCCGCAGCTCCGCGCCAGGATACCCGCCGGCTCAGTAGACCCAGCAGCATCGGAATCAGCATCGGCCCGATGAAAATTCCGAAGACCGTTACCATCACTTCAAATAGACCTTTTCGCGCGGTGGCAATGAGGGTTACGCCAATGCTGATTGTGATTGCGCCGATGATAAGAGTGGCAATTCGCCCAACGACGACGAGACGCCGCTGACTCGCGTCTTTATGAAAGAGACGACGA
>DASSCG010000244.1:0-2377 GCA_035697925.1 Pyrinomonadaceae bacterium | reverse complement strand
CGAACTGGTGAAACCACTCAAGGAATCGTTGGAGAAAGTGGACGGCAGAATTGTCGAGCTGGAAAAAGCACGTGCCGGGGCTTATTCCGAGCTGCGCGAACAGGTAAAGACACTCGCTATGTCTCACTTGCAGCTTCAGGCTGAGACTGGAAACCTGGTGAAGGCTTTGCGCACGCCACACGTGCGCGGACGCTGGGGCGAGATCCAGTTGCGGCGCGTGGTTGAGCTGGCGGGCATGCTGCAGTACTGCGACTTTGTGGAACAGGAAACCGTAGCCACGGAAGATGGACGCATACGTCCGGACTTGATAGTTCGGCTGCCAGGCAACCGGACGATCGTGGTCGATGCCAAGGTTCCTTTCGACGCTTTTTATGAATCGATTTCCACAACCGATGACGAAGTTCGATGCGCGAGATTGAAGGACCATGCGCGGGTGGTACGCACCCACATCGGTTCTTTGAGTAAAAAATCCTATTGGGAATCAGTTCAGCCCACGCCCGAGTTTGTGCTGCTCTTCCTGCCGGGTGAAACATTTTATAGCGCAGCGTTGGAGAACGATCCGAAATTGATCGAAGACGGAGTCGGTCTGGGCGTGATCATCGCAACTCCGACAACGCTGATCGCGTTGCTTAAAGCTGTTTCATACGGCTGGCGGCAGGAACAGATGGCGAGTAATGCCCACGAAGTTAGTAAGCTCGGAAAGGATCTCTACGACCGCCTGCGAACGTTTACAAATTATTTTTCCGACATTGGCAGAGGATTGGAGCGCGCACTGGATTCTTACAATCGAGCTGTGGGCTCACTTGAAGCAAGGGTGCTGGTAACGGCTCGTAAGTTTAAGGAGCGGGGCGCGATCGCTGGCGAGGAAATCGAGGTAATCGAACCAATCGACAAGACCACTCGTCCACTTCGTCTGGACGAGGGCGGTCTTTTTCCTGACGCCATCGCCGATGAGATTGAAGAGGACGCACCTCCTCTTTTTAGTCTCAAGGCTGCCGCCGGCGATGGCGGTGAGTCGTAGCCGAGTCGTTGTTACATTCTGGCGTCGAGAGAAGAAGCAGAAGATAAAAGGCCGAGGTCATAAACAGGTTGGGGAATAACAGAACTGACTCAACAAATTCGATCAAGCATAAGCGCATCAGATCTCATCAACCGAAAGATGTACGGCTGTGCCGGCGGATGTGAGGCGGTGGCTCTGCCCCGCCGAAGAGCCTCACTCTTATTAATCGGGCTTCGCCCTTGATGCGGGCTCAGCCCCTTTGTATTGGGTACGACCAAGTTGAAAATTTGGTGCGTGCACCGAGGAGCAAGTAAAAGGGCGGAGCCCATTAAAAAACCGGGCGTCTCGGCGGGGCTGAACCACCGCCTCACATCGTGCGGCAAAGCCTTATTCAATGGGTTCAATTGGCTGCCCATGAGTGTTAGTGAGTCAAAATATTTAGTCCCCAAATCTGTTGTCGTGGGATTTTCGGAGTAGGTTTTGGCAAAAGAAATATGGTTAGGGCCGCTGCTCGGAAGCAATCGCTCGCAACTTGTTGAACGTTGCGCAATCCTGGCTTCTCAAGGGAAGACCGACAGTTTTCTGTATCTTGCAGCCTCACATCCACTGCTTGAAGTAGTAACTCAAGAAATTCTCGACGCCAGCAATAATCATGGCGTCTGGGGAGAACTTCCCGTCTACCTCTTTCGAGGCCTGGTAAGGCGCATTCTCATGAGCGCCGTAAGTGAAGACGGGGCGCGCCTCCCTGCCCGGATTCCCATCGATCGCGAAGAGCTCCCGCTACAACGCAGCCTGATTTCGCAAATACTCTCGCGGCTTAAGTTCCAGGGAAAACTGAAAGCCATCGCTCCTCTTGCCGGGCACGAAGGCTGTGTGAATACCATCGCTAATCTAATTGGAGAAATTGAACGTTCGGCAAAGTCGCCTTCAGAAGTCGAGCGTATCATCTCTGCCCGCAGCGACGATCTATCGTCAGTTGCAGACGTGTCGCGACCCCGCATTCATCAGCAGATTGATTTCGACCGGGAGATCGCTCTTATCTATTCAACTTACACTGAACTCCTGGAGCGTCACCAACTAACAGAACAAGACGCGGATCAAGTCAGGGCTCTCGCCATTCTCAACGGCGAGCTGGACGGCCAGGCAGTGACTATTCCATGGCTGGCCAAAGTCGAACTACTTGTGCTCGATGGTTTCTTCGACTTTACCCCTGTGCAGGGCGAGATATTAAGACGCTTAATTCCGAGAGTTCCGGATGTGGTAGTGAACCTCAATCACGACGAGCTAAACGAGGATATCTTCCTGCCGTTTCAAGAAACGATCGACCATCTGCGAGCTATCGATTCTTTTGAGATCAAACGAAGCCCGGAGAGATTG
>DASSCG010000243.1:0-4029 GCA_035697925.1 Pyrinomonadaceae bacterium | reverse complement strand
TTGTCTCCGGTTACCTATATTCCTCTTAGCGGTCGGGCCTGGTAAGTCCCTGGATTCGACCGATCTTGCCTCAGAGATCTCACCCCCGTTCACAATCAGAAAGTCCAACTGGAAGTACATTATGAAACGAATATTCTTGATTTCGTTATGTCTGTTATTACTGCAGACCTTAAACCTTGGGCCCAACAGCATGCCATCCAGTCTGGCCAAGCCTTCCGGGGTGCCGGTAGTGAACACTCCGACTCTTGATCACGGCGGCAAGATTGAGACGAAATACGATGGCTTCAATCATGAGACCATTGTGATGCTTAAGAAGATGCGTGTAACCTGCGGCGGAGCCAACGGACTAAAGAGCGCTCTTACGCAAACATGCATCAGCATGGTCGCATCGCTGCATTGCCCCGGCAAACAACTTGATTATGTGCGCTACGCGAAGCTGCAGTTTGTGTTTGAAAGCAAGGACTGGGATCAACGCCATCCACTTGATCAGCGCGAGTTGTTCCTGGTGGCTGATGGGAAACAGCTGCAGCTGGGCCGGATGGTACTCGCGAAAAATAATGTCGAGTATGATCGAGGAATCGAGGTCATGAAAGAGGCGCTTGAAGTTTTGGTTCCGTACAAGATCTTCGACATGATAGCGCGCTCAAATACTGTTGAGGTCAAGATTGGGAAATCAAGGTTTGAACTGCAAGAAAAGAATCTGGACGCCTTGCGGGATATGAATATTCGGGTGAGGCTCTAAGCAGACTTCTTTCTTGTCCGGCTTAGTTCAGATCAAACAGTAGTATTTCCGAATGCCGGCGACCCTCCACATCGATCTTAGAAACATCACTGACCGCGGCACCATCACCTTGATTGAGAGTATCGCCGTTTAGACTAATCGCCCCTCTGGCAACCTGGAGCCAGGCATGACGACCCGTAGGTAGTTGCTTACTGACTGCCTGACCTTCATCCAGGATCGCAGCATAGACATTCGTATCCTGATGCACCTTCACCGAGCCGTCACGTCCAGTCTCAGACGCAATCAAACATAACTTCCCTTGTTTCTGCTCCTCGCTGAAGACCTTCTGCTCGTAGCTTGGCTGCAATCCGCGCTCGTTTGGCATTATCCAAATCTGCAACAGATGCACTGAATCTTTCGTCGATGGGTTTGATTCGCTGTGTGAAACTCCGGTGCCGGCGGTCATCCGCTGAACATCACCTGGACGAATCACGGAACCGGTGCCCATGCTGTCCTTGTGTTCTAAAGCGCCTTCGAGGATGTAAGTAATTATCTCCATATCGCGATGTGAGTGCGTTGGAAACCCGCGGCCCGCGTGAACAAAGTCTTCGTTAATTACCCTCAAACTGCTAAAGCCCATGAATGAAGGATCGTAGTAGTCTCCAAAAGAGAACGTGTGGTAGGTGTCCAGCCAACCAAAGTTGAAGTGGCCGCGCTCGTTTGCTTTGCGAATTCTAATCATAATTCATTCGGACTCTGAGAGATCTGTAGGGGCGTAATAACATACTCGACTCAACGCCGGGTACGGCTTCGCCGCCGGATGTGCGGCGGTGGCTATGCCCCGCCGAGTCTTGCGCCTCCCATCGGGCTGCGCCCCTGGTGCGGGCTTAGCCCTTATTTGCGTCGCGCGGACGTGTCTGCGAATCTCAAGCACCATATCTCTCTGGCGCGTCTGCCGACCATTTCAGCATCACTTGACCTGACGAAAATCAGGACTCGCTATCCAAGGGGCAAAGCCCGCACCAGGGGCACAGCCCGGTCATAAAGCGAGCTGAACGGCGGGGCATAGCCACCGCCGCACATCCGGCGGCGAAGCCGTACCCGGCGTTGAGTCAAGTATGTTAATGCCTTCATGGAGGGTGGTTTATCCCCGCCCCAAGTTGCCCCCCGAGTCACGTTCGGGGCTATCTGCTGTTAGAATCTAATCGATGCTGGTACTAGGAATAGAAACGTCTTGCGACGAAACCGCCGCCGCAATCATTCGCGACGGTCGAGAGATCGTGTCTTCGGTTATCGCCTCCCAGATCTCTGTCCACGAACGTTTCGGTGGCGTTGTACCCGAACTAGCTTCTCGTGAACATCTCGACAAGATAGTGCCTATAGTCCAAGAGGCATTCCATCGCGCGAAGGTGACGACCGGGGAGATTGACGGTATTGCAGTAACCGTTGGACCGGGACTAGTCGGATCACTGTTGGTAGGAGTTTCTTATGCTAAGGCTATGGCTTTTGCCCTCAAGAAACCGCTGGTTGGCGTCAATCACATTGAGGGTCACATCTATTCGGTAGCCTTTGAGAATCCGCCGGTTCAGTATCCAGCGATGGCACTAATTGTCTCCGGCGGCCACACAAATCTTTTCCACATTCCAGAGCCTGGCAAGTACAAGGTGCTGGCGCGCACGCGAGATGATGCTGCCGGCGAAGCCTTTGACAAGGTAGCCAAGATGCTGGGCCTTGGTTATCCCGGTGGGCCGATTATTGAACGGCTGGCGCGCGAAGGTAACCCTCAAGCGGTTAAGTTCGCAATTCCAAGAATGGGAGATGGACTCCCTGATTTCAGTTTTAGTGGATTGAAGACTGCTGTCACTAAGCACGCTCGCGAAACCGGATTAAAGCCGGCTAACGGCAATGAACCATCGCAGGAAATTAAAGACTTGGCGGCGAGTTTTCAGCGAGTGGTTGTGAGCTCGCTCGTGGGAACGATGGAGCGGGTCGCGCAAGATTATCGACCGCAGACTTTAATAGTAGCTGGTGGCGTGGCTTGCAATGGAGCGTTGAGGGCCGCCGCCGCAGAGGCGGCGAAACGACTCGAAGTGCCTGTCTACTTCCCTTCCTTACACCTTTCCACCGACAATGCAGCCATGATAGCAGCCGCGGGAACGGTCAAACTCCAGTCTGGAGAACGTGCCGACCTTGATTTGAACGCTGATGTGACACTGCGACTGCAGAATCTAGATTTGGAGGATGAGGCGCGCAAGCGCGCTGGCGTACGATACCGATTGTGAGCGTCAATTAATCTAAGCTTACGCTCGCGTGAAGCCCACCCTGCTCCTGCCCCTGCTTCCTGCTCCTGCTTTCTGCCTTTTATGATCTCGACACGCGAGACCTTGTGAGCCTTATCAACCCTCGATTACGTCGAGAGCGCTGACGGCCCTCTTCTCATACGCCAGCAGCGTCGCAATATTCTTCTTCTCGATTTCACTAAGCGAGTTTTCGGAAAACTGTGGATCAGGTGTATACCAATCGAAGCTGACGAAGTACTTTTGGAGCCAGGGTTCTTTAAAGACTTTTCCGCGTCGAGCGTAGATTTCCTGTCTCATTTTGCCGGCATCTTCAACGAATAGCCCCTCAATCAGGCTTCTGGTAATCGGCTTGGTTCCTAGCTCATCGTGAATTCTGTTTTCATACTTCACAATTGTTTCTACGTTCTGCTTATCGCTGCCAGACAACTGCTCGTCACGGAAATCCTCGTTTTGTTCATACCACGGTTGGCTCCAGAAATGTTGTTGTAACCAAGCTGCTCGAAATAACCGCCCATGCCGGGCATAGATTTCGTTACGCAACAAGCGAAGCTCGTGCAGGCTAAGTCCCTTCAACATCTGCTCCGTAATCAGACGATCCTCAAAGAACTCCAAATCGCCTGGTGCCAAGGCAAGTTTTCGCTGCTTTGCTTGAGCTAAGGCGATTGTCTGAAGGTTTTTCCGCTCAATGGTCGAAAGCTGCTTTGAGTCATAGCGATCGGCAGGCCTGTACCAGTAACGCTCATCGAAGTACTGCTGCAACCAAGGCTGTTCATCGAAGCGCTTTCCATGAATCGCTTCAATCTCAGCGTGCAACACCAGCCACTCGGCCTTGCTGTGAGTGCCTAATTGTTTTCTAGTAAGCAGGCGTTTGCTGTGATAGCGCATGTCGCCTGGTTCTACTTGCTGATGCTTACTGGCCTCCGCATCTCGAATCAAATCGAGATTCCGACGCTCAACTGCATTCAGCATTTCATTGTTGAATTCTGGATTCGCGCGATACCAGGGGCG
>DASSCG010000242.1:0-8380 GCA_035697925.1 Pyrinomonadaceae bacterium | reverse complement strand
CCCGTAAGACAGTGTCCCCAAAGGAGTTAGCAAGTGCCGGGGCGAAGCTCAGTCGCGACCAGGACTATTCACCCGAAGAGCTTGTCGAAAAACTGACCGCCTCTGGTTACAGGCGAGAGGACCCGGTTGGTGCCATCGGTGAATTCTCGATGCGTGGTGGCATTCTGGATGTTTGGTCACCCGGTCTTGAGTCGCCAGTGCGGATAGAGTTTTTTGGCGATACGGTGGAGTCAATTCGCGAATTTGATCCTGAGACTCAACTATCAACGACGCAATTATCGGAAATTGAAATTGCGCCGATGCGTGAACTAACTGTTACCAACCGCGACTTTCGCCACTGGGCTGAGGTTGCCCGCGATCATTGGTCTGAGCCGCGTTATGCTCGCTCCCTTCGCGATCGAACTGACTTTGCCGACGAGGGAGAATCGTTTAATGGCTGGGAGTGGTTGATGCCGCTTGTACGTGAACGCAATTCGACTGTCTTTGAGTATCTCAAGGACGCCGTCCTGATAATCGACGAACCAGCCGGAGTTGAGTCTTATCTAAGCGAGGTATACCAATCACTCTCAGATCGTTTTAGTGAGACTGAGGCAGCAGACGATTTGGGTCTGGCTCCTGAAGAACTGTATTTGTCTGCGGACGAGTTACGCTCACAGATTGACCAAAGAATGCGTATTGAGTTGCGCACCCTTGGCCGCGCTGCAGCAGAATCTGATGAGCGTCTGGCATTAGAAGCTGAAGCGCCCCAAATCCAACTGGGTCGCGCGCGAAGCAAGCGCTCGCCTTTGTTTCTTTTCCCCGCAGTCGAACGAGTAACAGAAGTCGAATGGAAGACTCAGTCAGTGATGCGTTATCACGGTCGGTTGGCAGATCTTGCTGCTGACATCGCGAAGCGACGGGAAAACGGCACCACTACGACATTCGTCATGCCGAGTCTGGGTGTTGCTGAACGCATCGTAGACATCCTCGTCGAGTATCAAATTGAGGCCCGGTTGAGTCTGGGCGAAGAAACTGGCGAGACCTCCAGCGCCGCCGAGACACTTGTGACGGTCGGACGTCTGAGCGCCGGTTTTGAAATGCCGGGCGCAAATTTACTGGTTCACGTAGAGGGCGATCTATTTGACGAGGCAGGTGAGCAGGGACTCGAACGACGAGGTATTGCGGCAGAATTCAGAAGAGGAAAGACGGAAAGTAGGAAGCGAAAGTCGAAGACTGCGGCCTTTCTCTCAGACTTTCGCGATCTAAGAATCGACGATTTTGTCGTGCATATCGATCACGGCATAGCACGTTTTGGAGGTTTGCAGACACTCAATCTCGGACCCCGCACGGGGGAGTTTATGCTGCTCTATTACGCAGAGGACGCCAAACTCTACGTGCCAGTGGAGCGGTTGGATCTCGTGCAAAGGTATTCCAGCGCGGAGGGACATCAGCCGGCGCTTGATCGCCTGGGTGGTCTGGGTTGGCAGAAAACAAAAGCCAAAGCGAAAAGGGCCATGCGCGACATGGCGGACGAGTTGCTGCGGCTGTATGCAGAACGGAAACTGGTTGGTGGTTACGCGTTTGCGGCAGACACTCCCTGGCAACAAGAGTTTGAGGACGGGTTCGAATATGTGCTGACGCCTGATCAGGAGACGGCGATCGAGGACGTTAAGCGAGATATGGAGGAACCCACTCCAATGGACCGACTTCTGTGCGGCGACGTCGGTTACGGTAAGACGGAAGTGGCCATGCGAGCCGCGTTCAAATCAGTGATGGAAGGAAAACAAACCGCCATCCTCACACCTACGACCGTCTTGGCTTATCAACACTTTGACACCCTGCGCACACGCTTCGCTCCATTCCCGGTAAAGGTCGAGCTGCTATCTCGTTTCCGTTCAACGAAGGAACAGAAAGAAATTGTAAAGCGCGTGGAGTCAGGGGAGGTTGATGTAATCATTGGCACCCACCGTCTACTTTCAAAGGATGTGAGGTTCAAAGAGTTGGGACTGGTGGTGGTTGACGAGGAACAGCGTTTCGGCGTTGCCCACAAAGAGAAACTTAAGCAGCTTAAGAAGCGTGTCGACGTCCTGACGCTTTCGGCGACTCCGATCCCTCGCACGTTGAATATGTCGCTCAGCGGTATCAGAGACATGTCGTTGATCGAGACGCCGCCGCAAGACCGTCTGGCAATCCAGACCCAGGTAGTCCAGTTTTCTGAGAACGTTATTAAATCAGCGATAGAGCTCGAGCTGGGTCGCGGAGGTCAGGTCTTTTTCATTCACAATCGAGTGGAGACAATCGAGACCATAGCTGCTTTAGTTCAGAGGCTAGTGCCGCAAGCTCGAATTGCGATTGGTCACGGGAAAATGAACGAGAAGGAAATGGAGCGAGTGATGCTCGATTTCATTGAATTTAAATATGATGTTCTCGTGGCAACTACCATCATTGAGAACGGAATAGACATCCCACGTGCCAACACAATCATCATAAACCGCGCTGACGCATACGGTCTTTCACAGCTTTATCAACTTCGCGGCCGCGTAGGACGCTCAAATCGCAGGGCCTATGCCTACCTGCTAATTCCAAGCGAACAGGAGCTTTCCCCGATTGCCAGACGCAGGCTGGCGGCCATTCGCGAGTTCTCTGACCTCGGTGCGGGGTTCCGCATAGCCGCCCTGGATCTGGAACTTCGCGGAGCAGGAAACTTTCTGGGTGGTCAGCAATCAGGCCACATGGACGCTCTCGGGTTCGACCTTTACACCCAGATGCTCGAGCGTACGGTAGCTGAGCTTCGCGGAGAGCAGGTCGAGGATGAGACGAGCGTTTCAATCAACCTCGGGGTGAATGTGGCGATTCCCGAGGACTACATTCAAGACATGGGCCAGCGGCTCAGGACGTATAAGCGGGTGTCTTCCGCGAGAGACGAAGGGACTTTAGACGATATTCGCCGAGAGACTGAAGATCGCTACGGCCGATTGCCTCTGCCGGTTGACGAACTTTTCGCGTATGCCCGTCTAAGGCGTCTGGCTGAAGAAGTTGGGGTGATTTCAATAGACAAGACAGCAGGTGGAATGGCCATAAAGTTTGCTGAGAAAGCACGTATTTCCCCCGACAAACTGCGTGTTTTAGTGAGTACTAAGCAAGGTGCAACCTTCACCCCGAGCGGCGTATTGCGTATGGATTTGACTGATGATGAGGCAGACAGCGTGCTTCGCGTAGCCCGTGAGGCGTTGCTGGAACTAAGGGTTGAAGACTAGAATCCAACGCGCTAATTGTAGGGGCGTCTCTCTGTAGGTGCCCCTCGTCCCGTTACCCGGGGCGCCCACAGAGGGACGCCTCTACAAATACCAGGTTTTATCAGGAGTATATTTGTGAAATTCAAATTTTTATCACATGCATTTTCAGTGCTCGGTTTATTGGCGTTGCTTTCATTCAGTTCGATTGCCGTATTGGCTCAGGAAGGTGAGCTCAAGGTTGTTGACGAAGTAATCGCCCAGGTGAATGACGACGTCATTACGCTATCGATGGTCAGGCGCGAAAGCAAACAGCGCATCGAAGCTCTTAAGCAAGGCGGCATGCCTGAGCAGCAGGCCGTCGATGAAGTTACTAAGCACCAGGCTCAGTTGATCGCTACGCTCATCAACGAGCAGCTCCTGATGCAAAAGGGCAAAGAACTCGACATGGCTAGCGAAGTTGAAGCTGAGGTTAACCGTCGCATGCTGGACGTCGCGAAAGAGCAGGGAATTACAACCATCGAACAGCTCGATATAGCAATGCGAGAAAGCGGGATGGATCCCGTAGGGACCCGTCAGACATTGCGTACTGAGATCATGAAGCAGGCTGTGATTCAGCAGGAAGTCGATCGAAAAGTTTTTTTCGGATGGCAGATGGACGAACTTAAGAAATACTTTGCGGCTAACCAGGCCAAGTTCACGACACCTGAGTCTGTGGTCCTTTCAGAGATATTTCTCAGTTACGCCGGTAAGAATGAAGCCGACGTGAAGGCGCGCGCGATGGAGCTGGTTGCTCAATTACGCGCCGGGGCTGACTTCGGAGCTCTGGCTGCTGCTAACTCGGAACGAGAAATGAACGGAGTTCGAGTAGCGCCGCAGAACAAGGGAAAGGTTGGCCGTTTTGAAATTCCAAACCTGCGCGAAGACATTGCCCGACATATTAAGGATGTAAAAGTCGGCAGCGTTAGCGAACCGCTGAGGATTAATGATGGTTATCAGATCCTTCGCGTTGATGAGCGCAGCGAGGCAGCCACTACCGCAGAGTTCAATGAAAACCGCGTGCGCGAAGCGATGACGATGGAGCGTTCGCCCAAAGAACGAGAAGCCTACTTACGGAGTCTGCTTAACGATTCGTACGTCAAAATTTCAGAGAGTTACCGTGACTCTGTTGAACCATTGCTCAAGCTCAATACCACTGCAGCAGCTAAAACAGATGAAGCGACCTCTGGTAAGAGCGATAAGAACAAGAAGCCCTGAGCATTTTTCATTTATTACCTCTCATATCTCATTTGTCATTTGAAAATGGAGTTCCGCCAGCCCATGACTATGGCATCCTCCGTTGGAATGTTGGGACCTCATTTCCTCCGATGACAAATGAGAAATGGAAAATTACAAATGATAAATGGAAAATGAGTTTTTCCGTCTGAATGATCGACTCCCCACGCCCCTAATGCGTCTGGATCTTTTTCTGAAGGCGAGCCGTCTCTGCCAACGCCGTACCATTGCACAAAAACTTTGCGACGCGGGACTTGTTTCCATCAACGCGAAACCTGCTAAGTCTGCTCATCCTGTAAAACCAGGTGACGAAATAACTATTCGGCGCCGCGATCGTATAGCCAGAGTGCGTGTTCTTTCGTTGCCTACTGCTCGCCAAACCTCACGCAAAGATGCGAGTGAACTTGTTGAACTCATGAGTGAAGAATCAATTACCACTTAGTCGAGTTTGGGGAGTGGTAGGATCCAATCGAAATTACCGGGTCGTTGGGACCGGGCCGCACAATTGAAATGAGCGCCAGAGGCTGTGTGAAAATCACGAACCTACTGTGACTGCAGCCAGGAAGGCGGACCCTGTCCCCGCTCTTCCGCTGAAGAGTCTACATTCAAACCTTAAGCGAATGACTTATTCCGAGTTACTAGTTTCTTGGCCGAGGCGGGAACAGGGTCCCCTTCCTGGCTGCAAATTAGTGAGACTTGAACATTTAATTTTTAGTACGGCCTCTCTTCTTCTAGTGCTGGTCGCAGTCATTGCGTATAGCCAACCCAATGTTGGGAAGGTATCTAAAGCAGAGAGCGGCACCATCACGTTGGACTCACACAGCCCTGTGCAAGAGAAGGAGCTTAAGCTGCCGCTCAAGGATCCACGAATAGTAATCTTCAAGAGCAAGCGGCAGTTGGAGCTCTATTCAGATGGCGCAGTCGTGCGAACTTATCGAGTTGGCCTCGGTCTTAATCCCGTTGATGACAAACAGAAAGAAGGCGATCGTGCCACTCCTGAAGGCGAGTTTTATATTTTTACCAAGAACCCAAAAAGCGCCTACTATTTGTCTCTCGGAATCAGTTATCCAAACATCGAAGACGCAGAACGGGGCTTGCGCGAGGGGTTAATCACCCGCGCCCAGCACGATCAAATTGTGAACGCAATCAAGAAAAAGATTGCTCCCCCACAGTACACTGCACTCGGTGGTCTAATTTATATCCATGGGAACGGAGCTGCGAGCGATTGGACATGGGGGTGCATCGCGTTAGAAAATGAGGATATCAAGGAACTGTATGAGTCGGTCGAGCGCGGGACACCGGTGACCATCAAGCCGTAATGCCACAGATTAAGCCTTTTAGAATTAGGAATGTTGAGATCAGTCCGCCGTTGGTTCTTTCGCCGATGGCGGGTGTGACGGATGTCTCTTTTCGGCGGCTGCTCAAACGTTGCGGCGGAGTAGGGCTTACTGTCTCGGAGTTTATCTCGGTTGAAGGGCTGACTCGCAGCAATCCTAAATCAAAGCGTCAGATGCGCTTCTATCCTGAAGAGCGGCCATTTGCGGCTCAAATTTTCGGTGGCCAGCCGGAACGCATGCGAATGGCAGCGGAGATGGCCGAAGAGGTCGGGGCTGACATTCTGGATATTAACTGTGGCTGTCCGGCTCCCAAAGTAGTCAAACACGGCGGCGGGTCCGGGCTATTAAAGGATCATGATCGACTGGAAACAATTCTAAGAGAGATCAAAAAAGCGATTACCATTCCCTTGACGATTAAGATCCGAGCAGGGTTCTACGACAGCACGATTAACGCGGTGGAAACTGCCCGTCTCGCTGAAGCCTGTGGCGTCGAGCACATTGCCCTGCACGGTCGCACTAAGGAGCAAGGCTACCGAGGTCTGGCAAACTGGGATCTCGTGAGACAGATCAAAGAGGTTGTGAAGGTCCCTGTATCAGGCAGTGGCGATGTCACTACTATCGAAGGAGCATTCGAGCGTTTCGCACAGACGGGTTGTGATGGAATATTAATCGGTCGTGGCGCGATGGCTAACCCCTGGATCTTTCGACAGATTGACGACGTCAATCAGGGTCGGGAACCCTTCCAACCGACCTTGGCAGACAAACGAGCAATCCTGCTTGAGTATTTCGACATGTTGCGCGAAGACATGCCGGAAACGCCCGCAATAAATCGAATGAAACAGCTTGCCGGCCAGTTCACTCGCGGGCTTCAAGGCGGCGCACTCTTCCGCACCTCTCTCTATCACTCACATTCAGTCGAAGAAATACTTTCGCGAATTGAAGAGTACTTTTCGGCGATTGAGTCGGGCCAACCGTATTACGGAGAAGCTGGAGCACAGGTGGAAGAGGCACCTGTGCTCGATTCATGCGAAGCCGCAGCTTAGAGGTTGGGAAGGTGTTGTACCCCACCCGATTCTCATGAAGGGCAAGCGGGAGTAAACCACCTTTCCCAACCTGTGAATTTGCCTTTCAGACATGTTTCAAAGGTTGTAGGACTTCCCTCATCGGCTCAGCTTTTAGCCTTTGGGTTCTGGGCACCACTGGCTGCCATGGCCGGGTAACCTTTCCCTTTCAAAGCAGCAAACTCGATCACGATCTCTTTCTTACCTTTCACACTGCGAGTGACTCTTCCGCTTTTTGGAGCCGGCTTAGGCGACGCTACCGGAGAAGCCGTGGGCGATCCCGTCGTTTTGGCTGAGGTCGCCGGTTGTTGGTCCAATTTCCCCTTCGCATCACGAGACATCTCGCTCAAAGCCTCGAGCACCTCTGCTCGTTCTGCTTCGGTTAGATCTTCCAGCTTGACACCGTTGGCTTCCAACACCGCTCGTAGATTCTCTTCGGTGTTGGTGTCGCGATCGTAGACGTCGCGGTAGATGTGCAACTTCCCATCTTCTGCCACGATCGTTTCGTAACGTAACTCCACGGGTACTGGATTAGTGAGGGAGACTTGCTTTGTCTCGCTGCGATTCTTCTTGTAGCTGGCGATGTCGGAGTCTGATAGAGGTTTACCCCCTAATTGGGCAAGAACTTTAGCGAAGTCCTGCGCCAGGGCATCAGTTAATCCGACGCATCCATGAGAAGCGAAAGTACCAAGCTTTGCCGGGCTCTTCCCGCCATGAATCAGTGAAGGCGATCCGATTGGAATCTTTAGTAGTCCAAGCGGATTTAGCCTGCTGCCCGCCTCAACTTTCTGACCAACCTTAACCTTGGACGATGGAGACTCAACCCATGGTTCATCTGGAGGCGTCCAGGTAGGATTAAAGATAATAGCCTTGGCTTTGCGTAAGCCGGTAGGCAGAGGAAACTCCGGATAACCAATCCCTACCTTGTACGACTTAACCAACCTGCCGCCCTCAAACACGTCCATCCTGTAGGCTGGTGTATTAACCACAATTCGGCTATCGGTGGGAACGGCATTAGGCGCGCTCGGAGTGGTCTCTTTATTGGACGGGCTCGTCGTGTCCGGGTCATCGCCGGCCCTCCAACGTTCACTGACTAAGGCCGCGAGCTGAGATCCCTTTTCAGCGCCGATGATTTCTTTGACCCGGTTAGCAGCAAGCTCTCGGGCCTCTGCGGTTGTGCCGCTGTGATCTCCAGTTTCAGTTTCGCGGAGTTTGCTGGTCTCTTGCCGAGCCACTGCTTGCAGCTGTGCGATTTGATCATCGGTAAGGCTGAGTTTAGTTTTTAATTCGTCGGGAAACTTCTCGTCCGAAGCGAAAAATGCATCCAGCACCGGCAAAGTAATCGGTACGGCGGTGACCTGAGTCGCCGTCGTAGTAACCGGCGACGATGAGGGCGTCGGAGTTGCGAGACGTGTCTCGGAGTTTGAATTGCCAGTTGGTTGGGTGACGCAGGCCGTCACGAAGAGGGCGATGGCGAAGCACATGGCTATCGCTG
>DASSCG010000241.1:0-4170 GCA_035697925.1 Pyrinomonadaceae bacterium | reverse complement strand
TGGAATCACGACACGAGCACCCATTCTAGCATCTTCTCTGAAACTTTCCGGAAGCCGATAGACGAATGAGCGGGATACGTGCAGAGGCACCGCAACGTCGACATACTGGGGTACTGCTGACGGCATTTCAGTTTGCACGGCTGCTGCGATTCCGAACGATGTCCCAGAATCTATTGGCACAGGCAGAAGTTAGCGCGAAAGTTGTAATTAAAGAAGCGAGGGTGGGGAGCCGATGTCCAATTAGTTTCCTTGTCTTGCGGCACTGTCGAGATAGTCCCTAACTTTCTTAAGGTCTTCCCAGGTTTCTCGCTTCTTCGACGGATCCCGCAAGAGATAAGCTGGATGGAAGGTCGGCATAATTTTAATGCCCTGGTAGTCTTGAAATATTCCCCGCAGCTTGGTTATCCCTTCCTTCACGTCCAAAAGGTTTTTCATGGCCGTGTTTCCAAGGACCACAATGACCTCAGGCCTAACTGCGGCAATCTCGCGCAGAAGAAAAGGTTTGCACATCGACACCTCGTCAGGAGTCGGAGGGCGGTTGCCGGGTGGGCGACAACGGTTAATGTTTCCGATCAAGACTTCTTCTCGTCTGAAGCCAATCGATTCAATGATCTTAGTAAGTAACTGACCAGCCCTGCCGACAAACGGCCGGGCCTGCATGTCTTCGTCTGCCCCTGGAGCCTCCCCAACAAACATCAAGCGGGCTCTGCTTGTCCCTTCGGTGTGTACGATGTGAGTGCGACCTTCGTGAAGCGGGCATCGGATACAGTTTCCAATATCGGCCCAAACTTGTTCCATGGTTTCGCCGGATTTGTTGATGGCTTTAGCGGCCAGAGGTAGTTCGCCAAAGAGGTCGGCTGATGATGGTGCGGCGAGCGTGCGTTTTCGAGGAATGACTAATGGAGTTTCTGTTGACTCTCGTCCGGTTGAAATTGAAGGCACGGTAGCGCCGCTCGCAACAGTAGTTCGGCTAACGGAAGGTCTCGATTGGACGTGCTGTTCTTCTGCATGGCCCACTTGGAGATCAGTAGTAGACGCAATTCCAGATACATCCAGCTCCTGAAAGAATCTCACATGTTCTTTAGTTTGTTGGATCAGGAGACGGAGTTCGTTTGCCGCGGATTCTATGCTCATCTGAGGATTGTGGATTTAGTACTCGACTGCAATTAGTGTCGAAAATTATTCTCTTATTAGTTGGCGGTCTTGGCCGACCCGGTGTTCCCTCTGCTGTTAGCTCGAAGTCGCACTATTTCATCGAGAATTCGATGGGCAGCATCGAGCTTAGGCATCAAAGGTAGTTCCAACGGATTCTGACTAACTCGGCTGAGAATAGTGACAGCGTTCTCTTTACTGTCAAAACCGGAATCAGGCCGGGTTACATCGTTAGCGACAATCGCATCAAGTTGCTTCCCGCGAAGCTTTTCCTGGGCGTTGATCAAAAGATCATTGGTCTCGGCGGCGAATCCAATAACCAGGAGACCATCACTTTTTACAGACGCAACCTCACCAAGGATATCGCGCGTGCGTTCGAGTGTTAGAGTCACTGAAGGATCGCGTTTCTTGATTTTTGTGGCTGCTCGTTCAGCGGGACGATAATCAGCGACAGCGGCGGCCCCAACGAAGACTGTGGCTCCGGGCAGTTCTTTCATAACTGCCTTGTGCATTTCGTCTGCGGATAAAGCTCGCACCACGCTTATGCCATTCGGCGTGTCAACACTGGTTGCAGCAGCGACAACAGTCACCTTAGCTCCCCGGCTTAGTGCCGCTTCGGCAACTGCAAAGCCCATCCTTCCTGACGAGCGATTGGAGATAAACCGGACCGGATCAACCTCCTCACGAGTTGCGCCAGTAGTTATTAGAAAGCGCTCACCCGCTAAATCCTGAATCTTTGACTCCTGCTCCAATAGGCTAAGCGCGGCAGCAACAATTCTCTCCGGATCATTAAGTCTTCCGGGACCAATCGTTCCGCATGCCATCTCACCTGCATCCGGTTCTACAATGTGCACGCCATCGCGTTGCAACTGCGTTAAATTTCGCTGAGTTGCGGGGTGTTGCCACATGGTGGGGTTCATCGCCGGCGCCAACAGTATAGGCGAGGTGCAGGCCAAATAGGTGGCAGTGACAAAGTCGTCGGCAATACCGTTGGCAAACTTAGCAATTATGTTTGCGGTTGCCGGGGCGACGATTAGCAAATCAACTGTCTGTGAAAAGGTTATGTGGGCAATCGGATCTGGATTATCTGGGGCATAATCGTCAACAATGACATGGGAGCCAGATAGTGCGCGGAATGTGAGAGGCTGAATAAACTCGCAAGCCCGCTTTGTCATCGCGACCCGCACCGTGCATCCGGCTCGTTGAAGGCCGCGGAGAACCTCGGCAGCCTTGTATGCTGCTATTCCGCCGCTGATTGCCAGCGCTACTTTCTTGACCTCTGAGTCGCTTGTTAGTGGGCTTGCTGCCATTTCGGCGAAGTATGTCGAGTAGGAAAATTCAATCTCAATGTAACATTGCTGAAACCATGGCGCAATTATACGTTGCTGCGAATAGGTTATAATTGAAAGACACTTGTAATAGACCTTTGCGCTAGCGTCTTTGGGTTATCATTCCCGAGGTCATGCGAAACTCTCTCTGGAAAATTTCGGCCGTTATCCTGGTCTTATCAGTCCTTTTGCTTACACCTACATTAGCAACTGCCCAAAGTCGGGTCGATCGAGGTAGGCAAGAGGAACCCTTTGGTCCAGTAGTTCGTGCTTATCTTGGCTACCTAAAGAACGAGCAGGAGGTTGTTGATGACCGGGTCAGCCGACACGAAGTCAGCCAAGCCTACTATCGCCGCAATTCAAATCGAATCCGAGCCCTTAGGCAGATGGCACTCCGAATTGCGCGTGAGAGTCGCAACGACTACCTTCCGGAATTGGAAGCTGTCTCACGCGATGAGATGGGATTATTGTTCGAACGTCCGCCGCGACCAGAAGCACTTCGTGAGGGGGAAGTACTGCGTCGGACTTTCAGGTTCCTGGGAGTTGTTCGTTCTGGAGAGAGCTTCTACATTTTTGCCCGCTTGGATCCTTACGAACAAAGCGAATTGAATGAGCGGGAAAGTCCCGAGCCGGCACTCCGGGAGATAAAGACCGGAAACACCGAATTGATTCGCGCGAAACGAGTCACGCCACCTTAGGTCCCCACCCAAAGTCCTACTTTTAAGGTTCGAGTGGTCTGCTCGGATTTGGACCACCACATTCACTGGTCTAACAGCCGAAAATTGGCACCCCTTTGAGGAAAAGTTGTGGATTGATACCCCGGCACGTGCTATCTTATCGCCGCACCCGAAAAAAGCACAGTTTTGTGCCAAACTGGGCCGAAAAGCTTGTTGACAGAGCAGTGGTATTCGTGTAATAAAAGCGAGGTCTTTTAGGCTCTACTTACGCTATTTGCGCTTCTAGCGTTTAGTAATCCGCAAGGTGAGACGAATTTACGGGAGATCCGTCACATCCTAAAGTTCTTAACCGTCGCGCCACGCAATCAAGATTTTTGTTTCACTATACGGGAGGAAAGTTAATGATCAGCAAAACTTGGAGCCGCAAAACTGTCGCGGCCTTTCTGTCAGTTGCCGTCCTAAGCGTCTACTCGATGATTGCTTTGGCGTCGCCAGAGGCTAAGGTTCCATCTGGAGAGCTATCGGTTACGGGTCAGGTTACGGTCAACGGCCAGAAGGCAATTTCTGGCGGCACTTTGTTTTCTGACAGCGTTATCGTGACGTCAGACAACAGCAGTGCTACCGTGAATATCAGCAAGTTGGGCCGGGTTCAGTTAGCACCCAACTCAACGCTGACGCTCAGCTTTAATGACAAGGCCATCACCGGTCAGCTCGACAGTGGCATTGCCAGCATTGCAACGCTAGCTGGAATCTCAGTGAACCTCACAACCAAAGATGGTGCTGTAGTGGTTGATGGAACCCAGGCCACATCTTTTACGGTTAATGCCAAACGCGGAAATACAGTCGTATCGACCCTAACCGGTAACGTCGAATTGAGAGCTGGTGGAGCTGTTAAGCAGATTGCCGCTGGTGAGAGTGGTACTGCTGGCACGCCGAAGCCTCAAACGGATGCTGATGATGACGATGGTTTGAGCACAGGCGCCTTGGCTGCAGTTTTGATCGCGGCCGGTGGT
>DASSCG010000240.1:0-3631 GCA_035697925.1 Pyrinomonadaceae bacterium | reverse complement strand
GGACAATATTTTTTACTGACCCCGGCAAAAAAGCGGCGCCACCGGTTGCCTTTGCAAGCTGTTTAAGCGAACCAGGGTTGCGGTCGGGATCGTCTCTGTCATAGATGCCTATGGTGTAGATGATTGCATCGGACCGTTTCGCCAGAGCCATAATCTGCGCCAGGTTGTGCCGGCTCGCGTTGTCGGCCCCATCGCTGATCACGATCAGCGCTTGCTTGTCACGGTTACCCTTCTTCAGGTGTTCGACCGCGGCGGCGACAGCGTCGTAGAGCGCCGTCATGCCATCCGCGGCGAATCTGGACAGGGCGAATTCCAATTGAGCCGTTTTGTCCGTAAACGGGGTGTTTGCCGGAAGGCCAAACGAAACATGCTCGTTGAAGTTGACCACGAAAATCTGATCCTTCGTGTTGCTGGCGCGGGCAAACGCCAGGGCGGCCGCAATAACTTCCGTGCGCTTCGGTCGCATGCTTCCACTGTTATCAATCACCAGGCCGACTGTGACCGGAATATCTTTGTGGCTAAACGATTCGATTTCCTGGAGGACTCCGCCCTCGTAAACCCGAAAGTCTTCTTTGCCGAGCCCGGAAACAGGATTATGGTTGCTGTTCCGCACGGTCGCGTGCAAGACCACCAGGTCAACATTTATCTTGATCGTGTCCTGGTTGTCGCTTTGGTTATTCGGACGGGGCGGCGATTGCCAGGATTCTTGAGGTTGGGAAAAGCCTGGCAGAACAATCAGAAAAAAAAGGAAGGCCGCGCTGACTTGGCTTAAAGCCGTGGCTGTTATCGCAGGCTGTCGCGATGTTGACGGCTCTCTCATCAGTCAAGTCCCTTCGTGGAATCTATGCGGTAGTCGGGAGCGCACTCCCGACTGATCACGCACTCTACGGCCCAGGAGGTCTACTCACCCCCTCTTTCATAACCGGGAAGCCCAACCGGCCTTCCCGATCCATGCAGGCACGCGCTCACTTGGCTCAAGCAGTTCGCTTCGAGATGCCCATAAGAGCAAGGCCCGCGCCCAGCGACAGCAACCCAATCAATCCCCAAAGTGGCAATAGACTGGCCGTTTGTGGCAATTGCTCCATACGCTCCGTGGCGTCCGCAGTTTCTTTCTGTTGCGCAGGCGAAGGCGTAACCACCTGAGCTACTTCAACCTCTTCTCCTGTAGGTTTAACGGCAGTGAGCGGAGCCTGCTTCAAAGCCACGATAGACTCGTCGTTCACAGATTTTGCCGGCTTGGTGATCTCCGATTCCAGTTCGGTTGGCATGGCGAGAATGGGCAAATTGGTTATCTTCGCCAACTCGACAGCCCTTCTCTTCGGATACACAAATTCCTGACCAAAATTATCTCCCGGATAAAACCACGACCTGATGGCTTGCGGGTCGCCGGCCGCCCTTTCCCCAAAGGTCATTACCGTTTTGTCGGTCACATCCAAACGCCAATTCGGTATCGCGAGGATAGTCGCATAGATGTGTGTTTGATCCTGGTTGAATATCTGAACGATGTGACGATTAGATAAAGAGTCCAGCAACTTGATGACATAGGTGCCAGCCGGCAAAACAATGCCACCCGGAATCTCGACCGGTTGGCTGAATGTCACGACGGTTTTCTTGTTCCAACCGTCTGCCCCCACGCTGGGTGAAAACGCCAGGAACGCCAAGCTTAAACAAAAGATTGTCGCCACCACTTTGATTCGATTCATTGTTCCCCTCCTCAGATTGTTAAATTAGGCTCTACGATGGCATTTCACCATAATGCACAGCTACTAGATCCCAGTTCGGGATCTTGTCACCGTAACGCACAGTTACTAGACCCTATTCCGGGATCCAGCGCTGTTCAATACAAGACAACTTTAAAAAGGATTTTGGTTGGACAGTGAGCGCAGGTAACTGGTCTAGGCGATTTGCGCGAGGTAAGTAGTGAGCTTCTGTTCTTTGATAATGAGGAAGTGATCTTCGTTCGTCTCGATTAGTCCAAGGTTCCGAAATTTCCGCATAAACACGCTGGTCCGTGGCCGCGTCGCGCCCACCATATCCGACAATTCCTCATGCGAAATCTTCAGTTCGATGCGAATGCTCCGCGGGTCTTTCTTGCCGAGGGTGCGCGCTAATTGTAACAGCGTCTTCCCCAGTCGCTGTTCGCTGTCAACCGTCATCAGATTGGCGATGACCTGCTGTTGGTCTGCGATCCGCACCGCCAGGTACTGCGCGAAGCCCTCAAAAAGACTCAAGCGATTTACTGGCCGTCAAATCGTTGAAAATTGTCCGTTTGCTAAACAAACCCCAATCAGAGATTCAACTTGTCGAGCTTGATTTTGATGAATTGCTGCGCGCCAGTTTTATCCCGGGCTGCCTGTCGCCGCTGCCGTTCCTGGAGTTCCAACAGTTCCCGGTACTTTGGGTTCGCAGTCTGTAAATCAAGTTTTAAGTTGTCATAGTGGAGCTGTATATTTTGATCCGGGTACATCGTGAGTGTGACTTGATGATGATGCATCAAGGCAAGAGGCGATGAAGCGGCGTCGGTCGTGCGGCGGGCCCGCTCCTCAGCAAACAATTTCTGTAGCTCTTGTGGCGCGGTTTCAGAGAGGTTAAATACAAAGATGAACTTTTTGGGGTCGCTTGGATCTTGGCCTGATGCGTCGATGTTTTTACTTGTGATCGCGATGTCTGTAAATTTGGCTGCCATAAAGTCTCCCTGTAATGTGGGTTGATGTCACAACCATCATTCTCGATATTGCCGACGCCGACTGTAAGCCCGGCAACCAGCCGGTTACATTCCCTTGGCCCTCCTGGGCTGGGTGTCAGTCGAGTACGTAGCCGGTACTGCCAAGCGCCCAGTACTGAGCCTCGAAGCGGCGCAATTCTTCCCGTTTGAGTTTGAGTTTGAAGCGCACCCGATCTAACTTCTCAGCCGTGCCAAATCCGAAGTATTTTCCGAGCATCTGAAGCAGCGCGGGGGAACGGGAACTTTTCTGCTCCAACTCGGCAAGCTGGGTTTCAAGAACTGAGACTTCCTGATGTAACTCTTCGGCTTTGCCGCAGAACCAGGAGTGGCCTTGTTCAATTATTGGACCAATAATTTTGGTACGCCCCTCTACGATCGGAACGGCCGAGACTTGCTCATCTCCCGCGAAATCTTCCAGCGCAAAGACGGAGGTGATCGGACCTCGTTGTCCGGAGATATTTTCGGTGTGAAGATGCGGCCTTGGAGCAGAGGGCGATTGTTGTTCAAGCGGGAGTGGAGGAGGCGGAATCCGTTGAGCGCCGAGTCCGGTGTCGCTACCGTGGGACGAATCCGTATTGGACGAGAGATTACCGCCAAATAACTTAGCTGACATAAGCCTGATCCTTTCCCTAATACTTAACTCTTTGGTTGGGAGCTGTTGATTTCAGATTGTCCGAGTGATTCCGGAAAAACTGAGAAGAGAGTAAGCTAAGCTCAATTCTCAATTAGTCTATACCCCTTCGGGAGGGAGTACTGTCTATTATTGGACAAGGTCGCTGTAGGCCCCCAGACCGCGTAATAATTATCTTCAACCTTGTCCAATATTGGACAGAACACCCTCTCAATTTAGCCCATCATCAATAATGCCCAGATAATGGATAAACTGCGCGAAACAACCAACCTGAT
>DASSCG010000239.1:0-4444 GCA_035697925.1 Pyrinomonadaceae bacterium | reverse complement strand
CGATGGTGCGCTCCGACCAGGCCTGCTCAGGAGTAATGTTTACTCTCGATACCGAATCAGGGTTCCGAGATGTAGTTGTGATTAACGGCGCCTGGGGATTGGGCGAAGCAATAGTGCAAGGCATGGCTACTCCTGATGAGTGGGTTGTGTTTAAACCAACTCTGCAAACCGGCGCCCGTCCCATCGTCAGCCGGCGTCTCGGCGGTAAAGAAGTAAAAATGGTTTACGGACTCGACGGTCGCGGAACTCGCACGCGTGAAGTCGTAGAAGCCCAGCGTGGCCGGTTCGTGCTTGGCGATTACGAAGTCCTGGAACTAGCTCGCTGGGCATGTCTGATCGAAGAACACTATTCGAACCTCGCAGGTCGATCTACCCCAATGGACATTGAATGGGCTAAAGACGGGTATACGGGTGAGCTTTTTATTCTTCAAGCCAGACCAGAAACGGTCCACGCTAGCAATCGCGAAAACTACATCGAAACCTATCGACTGACAGGCGAGCATGGTGACCCACTTGTTTCCGGCATTGCGGTAGGCGAAAAGATTAGTCACGGTCGGGTTCACGTCCTGGCTGATCCCGATCACTTGGCGGAGTTCAAAGCAGGTGATGTGTTGGTAACTTCGATGACTGACCCCGCCTGGGAACCGATCATGAAACGCGCGGCGGCAATTGTCACTGACCGTGGAGGTCGAACTTGTCACAGTGCAATTATCAGCCGTGAGTTGGGCCTGCCGTGCATTGTGGGCACCGGAAATGGAACCCAGATTTTGCAGAGCGGAGCGGACGTCACGGTTTCCTGCTCCGAAGGCGCTCATGGAAATATTTATGAAGGGCGTATTGACTTCGCGGTTGACCGTCGCGTCGTAGGCGACGAGGCGAGGCCGCGGACCCAGGTAATGATGAACGTCGGCGATCCGGACCATGCCTTTGCAGTAGCCTCGCTTCCTAATGACGGCGTGGGGCTCGCCCGGCTTGAGTTCATCATCAACAATCACATCGGCATTCATCCGATGGCTCTCGTGCATTACCCGCACCTCCAAAGTCCTGAAGTGGTTCGCGAGATCGAGCGTCGCATCGGCGAGGAAGATCCGCGCGACTTCTTTGTCCGTCGCCTGGCGGAAGGCATTGGTCGCATTGCCGCGGCGTTTTATCCTAAGCCCGTGATAGTGCGCATGTCGGATTTCAAATCGAACGAATACGCGATGTTGATTGGTGGTCAGGAGTTCGAACCGACGGAAGAAAACCCGATGCTAGGTTTTCGCGGAGCATCACGCTACTACGATGATCGTTACCGGGAAGGCTTTAAACTCGAATGCCTTGCGCTTGAACGAGTGCGCGACGAGATGGGCCTGGTAAATGTAAAAGCGATGATTCCCTTTTGTCGGACAGTGGCAGAAGCCGAACGGGTCGTCAGTTTAATGTCGGAGTTTGGACTCAAACAAGGAAAGCACGAACTCGAGATATACGCGATGTGCGAACTGCCTGCCAACGTCATCTACGCTGACGAGTTTCTGCGTGTCTTCGATGGCTACTCTATTGGATCGAATGACTTGACGCAGTTAACACTCGGCCTGGATCGGGACTCAGAAATGGTTGCGCATTTATTCGACGAGCGAGACGGTGCCGTTGAACGAATGGTTACAATGGCCATTGAAGCCGCTCATCGAGCTGGGAAGAAGATCGGAATCTGCGGACAGGCACCCTCCGACTATCCCGAGTTTGCTCGTTTCCTCGTGGAAAAAGGCATCTCGTCAATCTCTTTAAACCCCGACACTGTCCTCCAAACTACGCACACAATCCTTGAAGCCGAAGCCGGGATTACGCCGAAGGACCCCCCTCTGGAAAAAACTGTGCCTCCGATTGCCTCATCCCTCGAATGCTTGGACCTATCCACTTCGTTTAGCGAAAGATTGGTTGATTAGCGTTTGAGTTCTCATCTGACACTTTGAAGAGATTTTCAAAAACTCGCTTGCATCCAAACCGCGATAGGGGCAACATGGCAATCGACCTCAACCTTAAGGATTTACTGCTTAAGGCTTGGTTGACCCAGGGGACAATGCAATGGCGACGCTCTTAATCGTTGATGACGATAACAATATCCGCGAAACACTCGCCGAGCTGCTATCGAGCTCGAACGAATGCCATACAGCGGATAGAGCGGAACAAGCCTTGGCCTACCTTGAAGTCGAAAATTACGACGTCGTCTTGACGGATATTTCAATGCCCGGCCTGAGTGGCCGCGAGATACTTAAACGCATTCAGGACAAACATCCCGATACGCCCGTGATAGTTATTTCGGGAAATGCCAATTCGGAGGCAGCAGAAGAATTGCTAGCCATGGGCGCTTTCGCATATCTGACCAAGCCATTTCAATTGGAATTGGTAGAGGATACGGTTGTTCGAGCGATTGCGCGACGTCATGAAATCCGCAGTGCCGCGGCATCAGCTGATAAGTCGGACAGAGAACGTCCGGCACTGGATGCCGCTACGCAGCCTGACTCACCAGTTCGCGCAGAGTCTGCCGATCCGTCATAGACCTAGCTCACCTGCCTTTGCTCCGGAGGAGCAGCATGTTTATAGATTTTGGCTAGGTGACAAACTGGCGCTCCGTAGGAGCGCAATGTACAAGCACACTTGGGCATGTCGCTCCTGACGGAGCGAACCATTATCTAGAAACATGCTGCTCCTGCGGCGCAAAGACAAGTGAGCCCAGTGCGTTAATGCCGCTTCAACGTTTCTCCTGCGGCACGCGGCGTTCTTGACTTGTCCGGGCTTATTAGCTTAAAAGGCAAGCTAAATCATCAACCGAACACCCGAATTCCCCGATTATCTGTCTCAAAAAGAAGGAGATTCTGAAATGGCCACGCCAGGTTTAAATCGCCCAGTAAACGAAGACAAATTGCATGAGTTTGTTGGTAAAGTAGTAGGAGATTTTGGCGCTGCCCTAAGCTCGTCGCTTGTCTACATTGGTCAAAAGCTGGGACTGTACAAAGCGTTGGCCAGCAGCCCTCCCGTAACATCTGAAGAACTCGCTCAAAAGACTTCCACGAACGAACGCTACATTCGAGAGTGGCTAATCAATCAAGCGGCTGGCGGATATGTAGAATATGATCCCGCCACGGGACGCTACTCTTTGTCTCCAGAACAAGCTACTGCACTCACCGATGAAGGAAGCCCGTTTTTTGTCGGCGGTGGTTTCTATGTAATTAAGGCGATGACAGGTGCAGTCTCGCGAATTGAGAATGCCTTCAAGAATGGTGGTGGCTTGCTATGGGGAGATAATGATCCTGATCTCTTCGTCGGCACAGAACGGTTTTTCCGGCCTGGTTACGCCGCCCACTTAATCGCTACGTGGATTCCCGCTCTCAGTGGCATTGAAGAAAAACTTAAAGCCGGCGGGAAGGTTGCGGACATTGGCTGTGGCCATGGATCTTCTACCATCATCATGGCTGGGGCGTACCCGGCGTCAAAGTTCTGGGGTTTTGATAATCACGACAAATCGATTGAGACTGCTCGTCAACGTGCAAAGGATGCCGGCGTTTCCGATCGAGTGACGTTCGAAGTTGCTAACGCCAGCGACTTTCCAGATCAACAATACGATCTAATTGCTTTCTTCGATTGCCTGCATGATATGGGCGATCCCGTGGGAGCTTGTAAGCGCGCGTTTAAAACGCTCGACAAAGACGGATCGCTGTTGATAGTGGAACCAATGGCAGGCAACACGGTCGAGGAGAATTTCAACATCATCGGACGCACGTTCGCTGGCGCGTCTACTCTGTGTTGTACCGCAAACTCAATGGCACTCGGCGGTCCGGCCCTGGGAGCAGTCGCCACCGAGGAGGCAATCCGCGAGACAGTGTTGGCCGGGGGGTTCACTCAGTTCCGCCGCGCGACGGAGACGCCTTTCAATCGCATCTTTGAAGCGCGACGCTGACTAAACTTTACGGACGGGCAGCCAAAGGATACAGACTTCTGCTGCCCGTTCAAGGGAGTTCTACATGCGTCGATCCAGCTACCCTGCCTTGTTTGCGATCGCTACGCTGATACTTCTGACAGCGTTTTCTTCTCCTGCTCAAACCACAGCCGACTATGTCATTACAGGACGTGTCGTTGATGAGTCGAATCGCGGTGTTGGCGGAGTTTGGGTTTTCGCAAAACCTCACGATTACCATCAGGTTCAGGGAGATTTGCGGGTGGCACGTCGCACGTTAACGGATAACAACGGCGTCTTCTCTATTCCCGTCGGCAGACCTGCGCGTTACGAACTTTTTCCTGAGAAGGCAGAAGCCGGTTATTTCGTCCAGTTCTCTCCCGTTTTCAGACATCCTGCAGTACCAATAGCGGAGGTGGTTCTCACCGATACCGAGAAGACGGCCTCGGCGGTGGTGACTCTCGCTCCCAAGAATGGAATACTCATCGGCAAGAGCATTGATGCAAACACTGG
>DASSCG010000238.1:0-2723 GCA_035697925.1 Pyrinomonadaceae bacterium | reverse complement strand
GCAAAGAAGGCGTAGCCTGCGGCCGCCAAAACGAGCGCAAACACTAAGGCACCGGTAATTGCGAAGCCTTTTTTATGCCGCTTAATCTCGCTGACGATGTACTGAGCGCTCGATACGTGATGAGTAACTTCGCTGCTGGCTGTGGCGGTTTGTTGTGAAGTAGCAGGGGAGTGTGCGTCGGTGTATGAAGCTGCGCTGCTGGCTGTTCTGAACTCCGGCGCACCCGTGCGCTCGATCTCGGTATAAAGATCGATTTGCCGCTTGAGCCTTTTCAGATCGACCAGAAGATCTTTCGCCGTTTGATAACGCTCTTCTTGATCCTTCGTCAGCGCCTTAGTGACGATGCGTTCGAGTTCCGGCGGTGCTTCCCGATCGTAACGCGCCAGCGGTGGAGGTTCTTTATTCAGTATGAGACCAATGACTTCACTCGGCGTCTCAGCTTCGAACGGCACGTGGCCAGCCACCATCTCATATATGACTGCGCCCAGACTCCATAAGTCGGTGCGGCCGTCAACACGCTTTCCTTTCGCCTGCTCTGGAGACATGTAGTTCGCCGTTCCGACCACGGTGCCGGCACCCGTATCGACCAGAGCTTTGGTCGGCGCTTCGGTATCGGTCGTAGAACCTTCGGGATGGGTAAGTTTGGCCAATCCGAAATCCAACACTTTGATGTAACCATCAGGCCTCACCATGATGTTCTCAGGCTTGATGTCGCGATGGATGATGCCGGCCGCGTGCGCTCCAGCCAGTGCCCCCGCCGCTTGAATGGCGATCTCCAGGAGGTCGTTGAGCTTTAAGTGCTGGTGCTTCATCCGCTGGCGCAGCGTCTCGCCGTCAATAAATTCAGTGGCGATGAAGTGATGCGAGTCAGCCTCATCAATCTCATAGATTGTGATGATATTAGGATGATTGAGCGCGGACGCAGCTTTGGCTTCCTGGATAAAGCGACGCATCCGTACCTGATTCGACACAACTTCAGCAGGTAGAATTTTTAGAGCTACTTTGCGATCCAGTTTCTTGTCGTGAGCTAGGTAGACTTCACCCATGCCACCCGCGCCGATCTTGCGGACAATCGAGTAGTGGCCAAGCACCGTGTTGAGGGACAAGGTTTCGCTCAATAGCCTACGAGCTCTTTTGGGCCAAAAGAAATTCGTTAGAAGGCCGTGTAAATTGTTTAGTGATGCTAGTTGATGCCTGCAACGTTATCTGGACGTCGGCAATGCTTCGTATATTAGTTCAAGAAATATTCAAAGGCTAGGTTTCTCGTGGGCTGGGTTTTGTAGTAGTCGTAACCGCTCCTTCATGGGCGAAGAAGCGTAGCCCTGGCTGGTTTTCAGAGACTCCAAACCGAATTGGGCAGGTCGCTTATTTGGATCGCTAGAAATTCAATTCCTCAAGATTTGCAAAATACCTTAAGGACTCCGGGTTAGCCAGGGCTTCCAGATTTTTCACGGGACGGTCATGAACAGTTTCACGCACTGCCAGTTCAACGATCTTGCCGGACCGGGTGCGCGGAATGTCTTCAACAGCGACGATAACCGAGGGGACGTGCCGTGGTGTTGTGTTTCGGCGAATCGTGTCTTTGATCCGAGACTTGAGCTCTTCGTCTAACGCGTCACCGAGGCGCAGTTTGACGAACAACACGATACGGGTGTCGTTTCCCCACTCTTGACCAATCACCAACGACTCCAATATTTCAGGCAGCTGTTCGACTTGTCGATAAATCTCTGCCGTGCCGATGCGTACGCCACCGGGGTTCAGTGTGGCATCGGAACGCCCGTAGATAATGATGCCGTGGCCTTCCGTGATTTCCGCATAATCACCGTGCGCCCAAACGCCGGGGAATCTCTCAAAATATGCAGCGCGATATTTTGTGCATTGCTCGTCGTTCCAAAAACCCAAAGGCATCGAGGGAAAAGGCTTAGTGCAAACCAATTCGCCTTTTTGCCCGCGTAACGGTTCACCTTCTTCGTCGAAGACCTCAACCGCCATACCGAGTCCTCGACACTGAATCTCGCCTCGCCGCACCGGTAACAGCGGATTGCCTAAGACAAAGCAGGAGATGATATCCGTGCCTCCGGAAATTGAAGCCAACATGAGATCAGCTTTAATGTGGCCATAGACGTATTCGAAACTCTCCGGGCAAAGGGGGCTGCCCGTAGAAAAGATTGTCTGCAACGCGCTTAGATCGTGCGTGTGAGCTGGTGAGAGCCCTTTTTTTGCTAGTGCGTCGATAAATTTAGCTGACGTACCAAAGTGTGTGATCTGTTCTTGTTCGGCGTAGTCAAAGAGTATCTTTCCATCACGGGCTAATGGCGAGCCGTCGTACAGCATCACGGTTGAATCCGACGCAAGCCCAGACACAAGCCAATTCCACATCATCCAGCCACAGGTGGTAAAGAAAAATAGGCGGTCACGCCCTTTGATGTCGCAATGGAGTTGATGTTCTTTCAGGTGTTGCAAGAGCGTTCCGCCCGAGCCGTGCACTAAACATTTTGGCGCGCCGGTGGTGCCGGACGAATACAACACGAATAAAGGATGGTTAAAGGGGAGACGCTTGAACTCGATACTATTTGTCGCTTGAAATGGTTCTAAGAACTCGGTCCAGGTTTGTGTGCGCGGGATATCGCCATTCTCTTGCGCCACACCCAGACGCGGGACGACCACCACTCTCACAACCGACAAGAGTCGTGACGCAACTTCTGCATTCTTTTCAAGAACCT
>DASSCG010000237.1:0-4030 GCA_035697925.1 Pyrinomonadaceae bacterium | reverse complement strand
CTCACGAGCGGCGTGGGGGAATTTCGGAGTTAGAAATTCGGATTGCGAATTTAGACAGTACAGCACCAGAAGGCTTCTCACATGCGCGTAGAGGTGCGGGACAGGCGAAGGGCAATTCCGATGACGATTGAGACTATGCCTACGAACAACAGAATGTTGCCGACTCGTAACGCGGTGTAGTTGGTACCGTATAAATTAGCCAGGACGTAAATAATCAGACAAACGACTCCGGTTGCCATGAGTGCCCGTCCGGCACCTCTGAATCTCATCGTTTCACCCCGCACCCAATACTAGAAAGCAAAAAATATATAGCGTTCAAAATTAAGAGTTCGCAACAACGCTGAATTTGCGAATCTCCTTCGCTACCGGTTATTTCACCATCGTGCCGGTGCGGCTCCAGCGAGTGTTCTTGAAGAAGTCGATAAGGATATTATCGTTCGAAGGAGCACTCTCGTCGTAGGACCAGTAAACGAACATCGCGCGGCCAATCACGAAGTCGCGAGGAACAAAACCCCAGTAGCGACTGTCCTGACTGTTGTTGCGATTGTCTCCCATGACAAAGTAAGAGTTCGGGGGAACGGTGATCTCTTTCGGATTTCCTTTTCCTTCATGCTCGAAGATTGGGTACTGGTCATCAATTAAATCCGAACGATAGTAAACGTCGTAAGTCTCGCCCGGTTTACGATCCGGATCGTTAATAATCTCAAGCGGATCCTTGCGATTGTGATCAATGGCTTCAATCTGATGTTCCGGTAATGGCTGGCTGTTGACGATCACCTGCCTACCGTCCAGTCGAATGGTGTCGCCTGGAAGACCTATGACCCTCTTGACGTAATTAGTGGTAATGGGCTTGTTGTCGGGTCTCTCGAAGTCGCTGTTGGGGTCGTAAATATTACCCGGATATTTAAACACGATAATGTCCCCGCGCCTGATTTCCCGTTGCGGGAGCAAAGGCATCGAGGGCCCAGGCGCGAAGATGAATTTATTAACCAGAAGATGGTCACCAATAGTGATGGTGTTTTGCATTGAGCCGGTTGGTACCTTCACCGCCTGTACGATGAAGGTCATTCCGAAAAGGGCCATGATTACGGTGACTACTGCCGATTCGAAGTATTCACGTAGTACCGATTTTGGTGGGCCTTTGGGCTTAGTTTCAGCCGGAGGCGTCTGTTTATGACCGTTGCGATGAAAGATTCGCCCCAGTGAGAAAGGAGAAGTCGGCTTCTTGGTCTCGGTTGCTGTTTCAGTAACTTTCACAGTGGAATAATTGCGGGTCATCGTAAAATCATCCTAGATACGTTCGAGGTAGGGGTCAAGTTCTCAGTCTGGGCAAGGTAATTAGGCGGGAAATAGAAGCCTGTAGGCACTCTTGGGCAAGGGGGCGGTGCCAGGAGCTATCGGAGCGGGGGTAAACCACGCTTCCTTACCTGTGAATTAGAAAAAGTCCAACTTTGCTGGGCCTGCCCTTTTTATTCCTCCTCTTCGTTGGACTTGAGATTGAGGAGGGCTTCTTTTGCGGCAGCCACTTCGGCCGCCTTAATCGAGCGGCCTTGACCCCGAACACTGCGACCGTCCCAAGTTACCTCAACATGAAAGACGCGCCGGTGGGGTGGGCCCAGCGTTTCCACGACAGCATATTTGGGCGCAGGGCGTCGCTCCGCCTGCAACTTTTCCTGCAGCATGGTTTTGTAATCTGCCTCGGCAGCGGAGAGTGGATTCGCGCCTTGCAGCTCATCACCGAGGGCGTATTTGACGAACCGAGTTGCTGCCTCAAATCCACCATCAAGGAAAATCGCTCCTGTGAGCGCTTCCAGAGCGTCGGCTAAAAGCGCGTCTTTGCCCCGGCCTCCGCTCCTTTCTTCGCCTCGACCAAAGCGCAAGAAGTCCCCCAACTTAAGTCGCCAGGAAGCCTTAGCCAGCGTCGGCTCGCTCACCAGCCGATGCTTCATCCGCGAGAGTTCGCCCTCGGTGCCCTCCGGGTACGCATGGCACAGGTAATCAGCGACGATTAAGCCAAGCACGGAGTCACCCAGAAACTCCAGAGCCTCGTTGTGGAGCCTGCGGGCCAAATCCTCTGCCCCGGGCGCCACTTGTTCGTGGGCCCAGGAACGATGGGTCATAGCGCGTTCAAGGAGTTTACGGTTTTGAAAATTGTAAGAGAGGATTGTTTCCAGTAGCTCGAGATCCGGCGTGTTGTTTTCGTTGTTCTTCAAAACAACCCGATTGTAGCAAAACGCCGAAAGCATCGTCGAAGTTACGACAAGGCTTTCGGCGGATTTGAAGTGCCGAGTTTTTGCGAACGCCTCAATGAGCGCGATGATTCCTGTTAGTTCGTGGCTTAGGCGGCGTGGGTGTCGTCTTAGGTTTGTTCGCCGTTGCTGGAGCTGGTTTCGTATCGGCAGGGGCCGGAGTGGTCGACGCTGGTTTCGTTGAAGCTGGAGTCGTACCGGTCGCTGTTCCATTACTCGCCGGAGTGCCGGTAGCGCTCACAGTGCCCGAGGTGGGCGAGCTTGTTGGCGTCGCGGCTGGAAGCGTTGTGATCGGAGTTGGCAATGGAGGAAGCGGCTTAGAGAGAATGCTTGCAATCATCTCGTTCATGCCGGCGTCCGACTGGTTGTGTCGATACTTGTACCAGGTGCTCAGACTATCCATCCATTCTTTCTTTGCGGCTTGATTAGCCGGATCGGTCCCCGAAAGGGCAACGGCGCGAGCGTAGGCATCAATCATCCGATCGATAACCTGGTTGATATTCTCCAACGCTAGTTTGCTTTGCGGAGTCTCGTCTTTGCCTTCGCAGCATGCTTTGTATTCGGCCGAGAGCTTGGCGTATTCGCCAGCTTCGTACGCACCCGCAATGGTGCCGTAAGTGAAGGGAAGTTTCTTTAACTTGCTCTCGTACTGTGCAACCTTAATTAGGTAGGGCAGCGCGTCGCTGGGAGTTTTCTGCACAGTCAGCTGACCAATAATGTTATTGAGATATGCCAGGGCGTCATCCTTACCGAGATAAGGTTCCCATTTGTCCGGCGCCTTTCCTGCCTCAATCAGCTGCATAGCTTTCTTGGCATAGGTGACGGCATCGGCAGTGAATGTTTCGTTCTTGGCAGTAGCTGAAGCGAAACCTGCGTAAGCCAGATCAATCAGCACCTTTAGGTTTTCTGGCTCGTCAGCTAAGACGGCTTTGCCGACTTCAAAGGCTTTCGGAAAGTCCTTCTTGTTGTAGACCAAGTCAGTAATCTGGTCCTTGCGATTCGCTTTTTCATAAAGCGACACAAAGTTTTTCAAGTATGTGCTAATTTGTTCCTCGCCTGCGACCTCAGGACATGCCAGCCACTTCTTGGCAAGTTCATTAGCCTTCGCAGTGTCGCCTTTAAAATGTTTACGGAACTCGTTATACGTCGCCGTCTTGGCTTCAGGAGTACACTCTTGAGCCAACGTGGGCATCGTCACCCCCAGGCAAATAGCTATCAACGCAATAAGCTTTTTCATTAGTTGTTCAAAACCTCCAAGGATCTTTTTCTGCAATCTCCGCACCGAGGGGCCACGAGCGACTCTCCACTGTCGCTGTTAGAGCGTCGATTAGATGCCCTCCCATAAAGAGCGGTTGCCGTTGACGGCATAACGCATCTCGGATGAGAACCACACGAAGACGTGGATAAGAGTCGGCCTTTAGCTATAAAGAACGCTGGCAATATTCCTGCAACTACAACGAGCGTGTCAAGGCCTTGGCGGCTTTTGACTTGGAAGACAAAAATGTCCCACAAAAACAATTCGCCGGGCTGCGTATCAAGTCACGCATGCCCGGCGAAGATTGGTGTGCTGTTTATACCGTCCGGCTAAATTGCGTTACTGCGGTTGAGTTCGTCGCGGTCGTTCCTGGCCTGTGGAAACCGTCGGGGCAGGTTGCTGAGCAGGCTTCGAATCTCCGATTGTTTTAGAAGCTGTAGTCTTTAGAACGTCAGCAGTCCTACGTGGAATCTGCATTAGAACCGACTTAACCGTGCTTCGAGGAGCCGGACCTTCAGTGGCGACG
>DASSCG010000236.1:0-5086 GCA_035697925.1 Pyrinomonadaceae bacterium | reverse complement strand
ACGCGTACCGTGCCAATTGTTCGAGTAAAAAAGCGTTGCCCCTGGCTTCGCGGATTATCGAGTTGACCACAGGGTCACTCACAGGAGAACTGGTTCCAAGTAAACGTTGCGCAAGGTCGCGCGCCTCATCTTTGTTCAAAGTTGATACGCGCAACTCTCGACGGCTTTCGGTACCCGTGCTATTCAGCAGTTGTCTGAGAAAGGGCTTGGCCTCGATGTCTTCACTTCGAAAACTGGCCACTAACATTAGTGGTGGCTGATCCGGAGGACGAAGGATCTCTCCGAGCAAAGTGGTGCTGTCTGCATCTGACCATTGCAAGTCATCGATGTAGAGGACAAACGGTTGGCGATCGGCGATTCGCGCAAGCAGTTCGCGCAACGCTGCGAAGGCTCGTCGTCGCAGCGTAAAAGGATCGGGAATTTCCTTTTCGCGCTGGGGCGCGTTTGAAACGGCATCAACCTGAAGCATCACCGGGAACAACCGGGCCAGCGCCAGCACGTCGCGAGGCAACAAAGCTTCGGCCTTGGACTCTGGAAGGGCCGTCAGATACTTAGTCAAGCTATCGATAACGCCATCCAGTGCCTTGTAGGGCACCGATTCACGCTCATAGCATCGGCCCTCCAATATCACCACATTCCTTTCGTTTGCCCGTAAGTCATCCAGAAAGTTTCGCACTAAAGCAGTCTTACCAACTCCCGATTCGCCATGGACATAGATCGTGACCGAATGACCTTGTCGCGTGGCGTTGAAAGCGTCGCGCAGTTCTCGCTTATGTTGTTCGCGGCCAACGAAGGGAACATTTTGAATAGACGACGACACCGGGGGGGGCATTAGAGGTTCTTTCAGTGGCCCGGTCGTGCCGTGGCCGAGGATCCGTAGAACATCCCGACCAGAGGGTCGATCCTCAGGTTTGCGACGGAGGAGGCTGATGCAGAGGTCATTCAGTTCCGGCGGCACGCCCTCTACAAGATCTGCAGGTGCGGGAGGATCTAGACTCTGCTTGTTCATCATCACTTCAAAGAAGCGACCCGAAAAGGGAAGTCGGCCGGTTAGAGCCTGGTATAGCATTACCCCAATGCTGTACCAATCACTTGCAGCTGAAATCGGCAGCTGTGCTCCTTGTTCAGGAGACATGTAGTCCGGAGTTCCGGCGAGACTGATGCTGTCGTGCATTCCTTCGCCTTCTACGTTCGCGACGAGACCAAAGTCGAGGATCACTACCCGCCCCTCTTTGGACACAAGGACGTTGGAAGGCTTGATATCGCGGTGCAGCTTTCCAGTTTCGTGCAGCGCTTGAAGACCCTCTGCGAGTTGGCGCATTGCGATGCCAAGGCGATCCATATCAAGTTTTGAACGCGACAGGCGAGTGTCGATTGAGCTGTCCGTAAGCGTTTCATCTGCAAACGTGATCCTGCCGGAATCTAATCGCCGGGTTTCCGCCTCGGCAGCCTGGGCTGCCTCCTCATTTTCCGCTGAGCTTGATCTGCGCAGTGTTGGCGTGAGTGAAGATTGGCTGTGCTTGGCCCTGTATCCTGGTCGAACGTACTCGAGGAAATTTCCTCCATGGACCAGTTCCATTGTAAAGAACCAGTACTCGCCGTCCGACATGAGTTCATAGAGGGCGACCAGATTGGGATGAGACACGTCGGCTAGAGATCGAAACTCATTCTTGAAGCGAGTGATATGTGAGGCTTCCGTGCGTGTCAGAGCTTTCAGCGCGACCACTTTATCCGTTTGCCGGTCATGCGCCTCATAAACTACTCCCATTCCCCCGGAGCCTAGCCGCCTGCGGATCCTGAATCTCTCTGTGCCGACGAAGTCGTTGGAGGTGTCGCCCATTATCAGTAAGAAGCAGAGTTCGGAATGACTTTGGAATTGTAAGATGGTAGTGGGCAAAGTACCAGCGAGTGATATAAATAGGTAAACCGGACGACAGGAATGATCGTTTTTCCATCACGATAGAAGCAAATTACTCCAGGTTGGGTCTTTCAGGTTTTGGGTCGTGGAATCGGTTCGCTGGCGCGTGGCGTCTAATAATCGACCGAAAGGCAGGAACTATATGGACTGGCGGATATTTCTGACGACGTTTGGCGTGATTTTTCTGGCGGAGATGGGTGACAAAACGCAGCTCGCTGCGATGACAATGGCTGCGCAATCTAAGCGGCCCTGGGCAGTATTCATTGGCTCGGCTTTGGCCCTAACCGCCGTCTCGGCCATCGGAGTAGTGGTTGGGAGCGTTGTCGGGAATTATTTTCCGCTGGTTTGGATCAAGCGAGCGGCGGCGATTGCCTTCATCGTCATTGGGGTGCTCATTCTCTTGAACAAGCTCTAGTGATTTTTGATTTGGGATTTTTGATTTTTGATTTCGATTGAACAGTCGTGCCAGAAGCAGAGGCGTGAAAACCTTTTGGGCGAAAGTAACGATCCACTAAATCGCACGAATTAACACGAAAATGCCGGTCACTTAAATCTCAGATCTCAAATCTCAGATCTCAAATCTCAGATCTCAATCGCAAATCAAAAATCAAAAATCCGTCGGCTCACACATGCAGGATCATTTTCGCGATGGTGAAATAAATGATCAGCCCGGTGGCGTCAACCAAAGTAGTAATCAGTGGCGCGGACAGTACCGCCGGATCAACCCCGAAACGTTGTGCCAGAATCGGAATCAGTGATCCAACCGTCGTGGACCAGATGCAGATTGCAAACATAGTGACTGAAACGGTGATCGCAAGTTCAACCGGCGCTTTCCACAAAAGTGCCTGACCAAACGCGATTGGGGCGACCAACAATCCAACTACCATCCCTGTGGTTGCCTCGCGCAACACCACACGCCAAGCGTGTTTCACCCCCACCTCACCCAATGCCAGACTGCGAATTACAGTCATGACTGTCTGTGCTCCTGCGTTACCCCCGGTTCCAATTAACAGCGGGATAAAAAAGGAGAGAGCCACCACTGCAGCTAGCTCCGATTCAAAGCGATGTAGTACAGCACTCGTGAACGTTCCCGCAACAAACAGCAATAACAGCCAGCCGATGCGTTTGCGCACAACGCGAAAGATAGGATTGTCGAAGTAAGGCTTGTCCAGCGCCCCTGGCTCGACGCCTGCCATGCGCAAGATATCTTCAGTCTGTTCTTCAATCAGCACGTCAATCACGTCGTCAACAGTGACAAAACCAACTACACTTCCATCCTGCTCCAAGACCGGCACAGCCAACAGGTTGTATTTACCCATCTTTTGCGCCACCAACTCCTGATCATCGAGTGCGTTCACAGTTACGGGCTTGCGGCGCATGACTTCCGTAATCGGCGAATTGAGCTCTGCCATCACCAAGTCCCGCAGCGAAACTGCTCCTAGCAAGTGATCGGTTCCCGTCTCAATCACGTAACAGGCATAGATCGATTCCTTCTCGCGCGCTACCGATCGAATATGTTTAAGCGCCGCGCTGACTGTCATGTTTACATCCAGGTGCACGAACTCCGTGGTCATGATGCCGCCCGCAGTGTTGACTGGGTATTGCAACAAGTCTTCCAGTTCAGCGCGCAAATCAGGCTCGAGCTTCGGAACAATTCGGTGGCGTTCGTGCTGACCCATCTTTTGAATGATGTCGGTACGCTCATCCGCTGAAAGGCCTGCAAGGATCTCGGCGCCTCGTGCTGGTTCAAGCTCTTCAAGTATTGCTGCGCGACGACGCATTGTGGGCTGGTCGAAGACTTCGATGGTCCTTGTTACCGGCAGCATGGTGACAACGGTCGCCGCCTCGGGAACAGTTAATTGATTGAAGAGTTCAGCCAAGTCTGCTGGAGCCAAATCAGACACCATACTGCTGATCCCCACGAAGCTTTCGTCCAGACGGAGGTGGATGCGTTCCAGTAGTTTTTTCAGGTCTTGTGCCGGCAAGTTGGTTCACCTCCGAAGAGAGTCGGGACGTCGGGACATTGTAAGGCAAGCGGGAGTACAGACGGCAGGAGCAGGAGGCAGGAGCAGGAGCAGACGGCTGGACAGTCATTTTCCATTTGTCATTTATCATTTCTCATTTGTCATTGGTAGATTCAAGTTGCTAGTGCAACACAGCACACCTCGTCGCGTTCGCGACGATTGAATAATCCTCAGCCGTCACTTCGCGACGAACACACGGTTTTTCCGCCAATCACAAATGACAAATGACAAATGAAATATGACTTTTCCTGCCCCCTGCTCCTGCCGTCTGCTCCTGCTTAATACGGATGCTATTATCTGCTACTCGTAATTAACTCTAATCCAGCAACTCTGCGAAAGGTGGTTTATGCCGCAAACGCCACATACCGAACGCCACTTCACGGCTAGCGAAGTTGTCCGCGACGTTGTAATTGGCATGTCAGATGGTTTGACGGTTCCATTTGCGCTGGCTGCAGGCCTCACCGGAGCAGTTAGCACTACTCACATAATTGTGACTGCCGGTCTGGCCGAAATTGCCGCCGGAGCTATAGCGATGGGACTGGGCGGATATTTGGCGGCCAAGAGCGATGCAGAACACTACATAAAAGAACGCGAACGAGAGAAACGCGAAGTTGCAGAGATCCCTCACGAGGAGATGAGGGAGGTCGCAGAAGTTTTTCAATCGTACGGACTTTCAGAAGCCGAAATCTGGCCCATCGTTCAGGCTTTGCGCAGGCAACCTCAGAAGTGGATCGATTTCATGATGCGCTTCGAGTTGGGACTCGAGAAGCCCAATCCTAAGCGCGCGATGATCAGCGCCCTTACTATTGGCGGCGCCTATGCCGCAGGTGGATTTGTTCCTCTGGCGCCTTACATCGCTACTGACAAAGTGTCAGTCGCACTGCTTTTTTCGATTGCTGTAACCGTCGTCGCCCTATTCATTTTTGGTTTTGTAAAAGGTAGATTCACCGGTATGAGACCTGTACGCAGCGCTCTGCAAATGGCTTTGATCGGCAGCGTCGCAGCTGGAGCAGCATTTTTAATAGCCAGACTGATTTCGGAGTAGCGAAGTGTGTCAAAGAATCAATCGGCCTCGCTCAAGAGTCGTGCGGCAAAACGGCCTCAGCCGCCTGTTGTGAGGAAGTGGCTTTGCCCTTCCGTGCAT
>DASSCG010000235.1:0-3085 GCA_035697925.1 Pyrinomonadaceae bacterium | reverse complement strand
ATCGAGCTCGACGCCTGCGCCTCACTGTTTCCTGGTCTCCACTGTTCACGCACACTCCCGAACCTCGTTCGCCGCAATGTCTTCATCACTGTAGCCAGCGATGGTCTGGGTGAAGAGTACCGATTTCACCCGCTCTTCCAGAGCTTCCTTCGACGCCGCTTGCGCAGCGAAATCGGGAAGAGCGCAGTCGCTGCAGAGCATCGACGGATAGCGGAGCTGTTTTTGGAGCGCCAAGACTGGGATCAAGCGGTAAGACATCTGGTCACTGCTGGTGATTTTGACTTGGCGGCAAGTGTCATATCAGAACGAGGCGGTGACTGGATTTCATCAGGGGCGCTCGGCTTGTTGGCAGCGGCTGCGGACTCGGTGCCAAAGGAGTCCATTGAAGCTCACCCGCGTGCACTGCAATACCGAGCTGAGGTTGCACGACTGCGTGGTGAGTATGAAACCGCACAGTCAATGTTCCGACGCGCAGCGACCTTACTCAATCAAGACGGCGATAGAGATGGCGAAGCGGAAGCCTTGCAGTCGTTAGCCACTCTTGCCAGAAGAAATGGTGACTGCTCGCTTGCCTTTCAATACTTGGATCGCGCGTGGGAGTTGAGCGATCCAAAGTCGGCAGTCAGAATGAAATGTGGTAATACACGCGGTCTTTGTCACGTGGCGATGGGGGAATGGACCGCAGCCGAACGAGAATTCCGCAGTGCGCTGCAGTCAGCAGAAGAGCTTAACGAGGAACGATATTCAAGACTAATAGCTCATAACCTCGGAACTCCCGCTGGAATTAGGGGCGATTTCGGAGAAGCGCTTCGTTGGTTCAATCGTATGCTCCGCCGTGATCGGCCAGGGTCGCCAATGCCCCAGGAAGCGGTTGCCCATTTAAACATGGCCCGCTGTTATATCTATCGAGGAGACTTTCCCTTGGCCGAAGAGCATCTGGACGGCGCCTTGGAGCATTGCCGGCTTTTCAATCTGGTAGCCGTGGGCGCTGAGAGCTTCGAAACTTACGGAAATCTCTACCGCGAACGGGGTGATATAGAGCGTGCGAGTGAATACTACGAACGTGCAGCCCGTGCTTATGGCGAGGCCGGAATCAACCCAAATCGAACCGAGCTCTTTGAAGAACGGGCCTTGTTGAGTTTGCAGGTTGGCGACCTCAAATCTGCCCGAAACCTTATTGATCGGCTAATTGATGCGCGGCCATTAGAGAAGGACGAACGGGGCTTCTTTACCGCTACGCTCACACGCGGTCGGATTATGGCTGCGCAGGGCGATTTCGAATCCGCGCACAACGAGCTTTCAAATGCACTTCGCTATTTTCATGATCATAGTCTCTATTACTATGAAGCTCAGGCGTGCCTCGCGATTGCAACCTGCGAGGCGAAACTTAACAAAGAGCCCCAGATGATTGAACACATCAGCCGAGCTGTTGATCTTGCCGCGAGATACGACTACGAATACTGGTTAACACTTGAGTGTTCAAAGAACCATGAACTCTTTGCCACACCGGAATCGCTGGAGTTGCTACCTCTGGATTTGCGCGAGCTTCTGACGCAAGCCCAAAAACCCATCCTGAAACCTGCGGCAGTTCAAGACGCTGAAATCGCGCTGACGAACAAAACTGTAACTGACCTCACCCTAAACATGTTGGGGCCAGTTCAAATACTCCGAGATCCATCTCGTCCCCTGGCGCTCGATGCGTGGACTACGAAGCGGTCTCGTGACATTTTGTGTTTCATCGCGTCACGCCGTCATCATCGTGCATCAAAGGATTCCATCATCGATACGTTTTGGGGGGAAACCGACCTCGAAGTCGTCGAAAAAAACTTCCATCCCACGGTTTCCCACATACGCAAAGCGCTCAATAGTAATCAACCGCTAAAACAGAACTTCATTATCTACCGTGAAGGCGACTATCAGCTCAGTCCCGAGTTTTCTTACCGGATTGATATTGAGGATTTCGATAATCTGATGCACGCCGGCGAAAACGCGCGTCGAGCTCGCAACTTTGATGAGTGTATTAAAACGTACGAAGCCGCCGTAGCTTTGTACCGAGGTGAGTTCATGCAGGGGAGTTATGAACCCTGGGTGGATGAACAGAGAGTTTATTATCGCGAACAGTATCTTCGTCTGTTGGAGTCGCTCGCAGGAGTTGCTCAAAAGATGGAGGATTGGGCCAAATCAATGCAGCTGGCTCAGCGAATTCTTCATGAGGACCAATTTCGTGAGGATATTCATTGTCTCATCATGCGCGCACACGGTGCGCTGGGTAATCGAGGCGCGGTTCGCGATCACTACGAGGGCCTAAAGCGGCTCCTTAAATCGGAGTTAGGCGTGGAACCTGGTTCCGAGACTCGCAAGCTGTACAAAGAATTAGTAGGTTAACCAAAACTTAGAACCAAGTTTGGGTTAGTTTCGTGCGAAAATCGCAACGATACCGCAACACACAGCTCTGGCCCTCCCAACTAGAATGTACTGCCCCACATTAAACGCTGAATGGTTGCTCGGCCCGGGTAATGGCAGGCCAGTTAGCTTGAACACTCCCTTTGTCAGCCCCCCATTAAAAAGTGCTTGATTTCGGCAGATCATCTTTGCCGCCGGATAGTTAGCATGACTTCGCCTAGATTCCCGACTGAGGTGACAGTTTGCTAAGAATCGTTACTGTCTTTCAGTCGACCGCAAAAGCGAAAAAGCTTTTCGCGCTCCTGCTAGCCTACCTGCTCTACGTTTCACCACTGATGGCCGGCATTCGGATAACCGCGTCCGATGGCATTGTCATGACCGGTGCCGACGGCATTGTGATGACCGGCGCCGATGGAATCGTCATGACGGGCGCTGACGGCTTCCTCACGTCTGCTCCAAATGGAATAGTGATGACCGGCGCCGATGGAATCGTAATGACAGGTGCCGATTCGGTTTATTACCCCAATAGTGTGAGAGCCACTCATGCCGACGGTATCGTGATGACAGGCGCGGATGGCATCGTCATGACCGGAGCGGATGGAATTGTTATGACTGGCGCTGACGGAACCACGTATACAGTCGACTCAGTTACAGTTTCGCTTCCAAATGGAATCGTGATGAC
>DASSCG010000234.1:0-3905 GCA_035697925.1 Pyrinomonadaceae bacterium | reverse complement strand
CAAATTCTTCAGTTTACTTTTAAGATCTCGCCCCATGAGTACCGCCAACAACAGCTCACCTCACTATCGCGCCTGCAATCTCTGCGAAGCCATATGCGGCATCGAAATTACTGTCGAAGCGGACCAGCGTCTCGACATCCGCGGTGACAAAGACGATCCATTCAGTCGCGGGTACATCTGCCCGAAGGCCGTTGCCCTACAAGATCTTCACTACGACCAGGACCGGCTCAAGTATCCCGTGCGTCGCACTCCTCAAGGTTGGCAACGGCTGGGGTGGGACGAAGCCTTTGACGAGATAGCGCGCAAGCTCAAGCACATTCAAGCGACCCACGGCAGGAATTCAATCGCGACATACCTTGGAAATCCTACTGTTCATAACTATGGAGCGATGTTATTCGCGCCCGGGTTTCTTCGAAGCCTGCATACGCGCAACCGGTTTTCCGCAACCTCCGTCGACCAATTGGCACATCACTTATCCGCTTTCTTAATGTTCGGTCATCAACTCCTTCTGCCAGTTCCCGATCTCGACCGCACAGACTTCTTTCTGATCCTGGGAGCTAATCCCGCGGTGTCCAATGGCAGTTTGATGACTGCTCCTGGTATGGGTCGTCGATTAAAAGAGATTCGCGAGCGCGGTGGCAAAGTAATCCTTATCGATCCGCGCTTCAACGAAACTGCGCCATTGGTCGACCGGCATTTCTTCATAAGACCCGGCACTGACGTCTTATTGCTGCTGGCGCTGCTCCACGTGCTTTTTGATGAAGGGCTAACTCGCTTGGGCCAGTTGGCGGAGTTTACGAAAGGCGTGGAGACAATCCTGAATCTTGTAGCCGAATTTCCACCAGAAAAGGTGGCATCAATCACCGGGATCGACTCCAATCAAATACGCGAGCTGGCGAGAGAATTTGCCGGCGCCAAATCCGCTGTTTGTTATGGAAGAATCGGAGTCAGCACCCAGGAATTCGGCGGTGTGTGTCAGTGGCTGATTAATGTCATCAACACGGTGACAGGGAATCTGGATCGGCCGGGCGGCGGAATGTTTACCCTTCCGGCGTTTGATCCTGTGACCGCACCAGAGTCCCTCGCGCCGCGAGGCAGTTTTGCTCGTTGGCACAGCCGGGTGAGGAAGTTACCGGAATTTGCCGGAGAGTTTCCGGTTGCCGCGCTTGCGGAAGAGATTCTGACTGAAGGTGCAGGCCAGATTAAGGCGCTGGTAACTTCTGCGGGGAATCCGGTGCTATCGACGCCTAACGGCCGTGAGTTGGATCGCGCTTTAGCCGGCCTTGAGTTCATGGTCGCTATTGATCCTTATATTAATGAGTCGTCGAGACACGCGCACATTATCTTGCCTCCTAGTTCGTCGCTCGAACGCGCTCACTACGACGTCGCTTTTCATCTCCTAGCAGTCCGTAACACGGCCAAGTTTTCTCCTGCTCTGTTCGAACCAGGTGGAGAGACCCGACACGACTGGGAGATCTTTTTCGAACTACAAACTCGTATGGAACACGACGGTGGGTTGGGCCATGTCAAGCGTCAGTTCGGCAAACGATTCTTCGGGCCGGAGCGGGTTCTTGATTTGGGTTTACGCTTTGGACCTTACGGCGCGAAGTTCAATCCGTTCTCAAAAGGCTTGACTCTGCGAAAACTTAAAAAAGCGTTGCACGGAATAGATCTAGGGCCACTGCGTTCGTGCTTACCTGGGCGTCTGCGTACTTCTGATAAATGCATTGAGTTAGCACCAGAAGTGCTGGTAAAGGATGTCGAACGGGTGAAAGCTAAATTCCTGGATACGGCCTCTCCCAACTCCAACGGCAATCTACTCTTGATTGGACGCCGTCAGCTTCGCAGTAACAACTCCTGGATGCACAACACGCAAAGACTGCTCAGAGGTAAGCCTCAATGCACACTCCTCATGCACCCGACGGATGCTGAGCACCGCCGACTAAGATCAGGTCAGACGGTGTCGGTACGATCAAAAGTAGGAAGTGTAGAAGTACCAATCGAGATATCCGATGAGATAATGCCTGGTGTAGTCAGTATTCCTCATGGCTGGGGACATGATCGGCCAGGAATTCAGTTAGAGGTGGCCCAACAACACGCCGGCGGAAGCATCAACGATCTAACGGATAATCAAGCCATCGACGCGCTTTGTGGAACGGCAGCGTTTAATGGCACATGGGTAGAGGTTGAGGCAGGGACTGATCAACCGAACCGGCTATAGCGGGCGTTACACAACGCCTGTGAGACTCAAGTTAGCCAATCCAAAAAGATCTAGCCCGCGATAGCGGGCGTTAGCCTAAAGCCTGGGGCGTAAGCCCCAGGATAGACAAATCAAAAGAAGATCGAGCCCGTGAAACGGGCGACGGCCGATGCGAGAGAGCTGTCGCCCGTTTCACGGGCTCCCATGATCTTTAACCGTGTTACCTGGGGCTCACGCAGGCTTTATGCTCTCGCCCGCTTCGCGGGCTGACCGACAACGCCGCACAGACAAGTGACATCTGAACAACGTGGCGACTCAATTCAACTTTTTCGACGACAAATACACTCACGACGAATCCGCGGCGATTTTCCCGGAGGGCCTTCGGTACCGACCCGATCTGATTGACTCAGCGGAAGAAAATGCTCTGGTTGCACGCATGCGCCAACTACCATTCCGCGAGTTTGAATTCCATGGCTTTCTAGGCAAACGCCGTGTGGTCTCGTTCGGTTGGCAATATGATTACTCAGGAGGCGGCCTTCGCAAGGCCGAACACATTCCTGACTTTCTCCTTGAGCTACGAGCACGCGCAGCTGCGTTTGCCAATCAGAATACGGAGCTGTTTCAGCAGGCGCTCGTCACGGAGTATGGACCAGGCGCAGGGATCGGGTGGCACCGTGACAAGGCTGTGTTCGGAGAAGTTGTTGGAGTCTCGTTCTTAGCACCATGTGTGCTGCGCTTCAGGCGAAAGAAATTAATAGATGGGAGCGGCAGCAACCTCGAAAACCTTGCTACGCGCCTCAGCTCGCGGAAAAAGCATTCCAAGCTAAACCTGACAACCACATCGAAGCGTCATAGCGCGAAAACGCAGTGGGACCGAGTAAACGTGAACGTAGAGTCTCGCTCTGCCTATCACTTGAGTGGTCCCGCTCGACATGAGTGGTACCACAGTATCCTGCGTGTGGACGCTCTCCGCTACGCCATCACCTTCCGCAGTGTTCTCAACGCTGAACGCGTCGGCTAAATGCAGACGACCAATCCGCGCTCATCCGCGTTAATCCGCGGCCTAATTGCTTTCCGATAGAGACTTTATTTCTTAAATAGATTTGCGAACGCCTGACGAGCATCTGTCGGAGGGCCTGACGAAGTTTGACGCTCGACTACGATTCGAGCTGCAAATAGTTCGCACGCGTTGCGGGCTTGTTTGTTCACTATCCGTGCGGGGATTGATTTACTGCATTCGAAGCGGGCGCTGGGATCGAAATATGTGCACTGACGGCAGCTGTGGAGATCAGCTTTGCAGTTTGGGCAAGAGCTGTCAGCGATGATGTTCGTCGGAGCCTTTGCTCCGCAGGAAGCGCATTTCACCGACTCGCCATATGCCATCATACGTGGCGATCGCGGACCCTCATGGTTGTGAGGCTGTTGTTTAGGTTTTGATTGCGGCTTTGATTGAGGCTGTGATCGCTGCGGCTCCCGATCGCTATCCATATAGCCGCGCTGTCGGTATTTGCGGTCGCTCATCTTATTACCTCCAGCTTATTGTCCGACATGCTTCAGCTTGTCGTCTAGCTTGGCACATTGAGAGTTCTGTATCTTAGCGACAAGCTAAAGCATGTCGGAGACATCTGCTTGTCGTCAAGCTTTGTGCTCAGGCTCGGAAGATTACGCAAGGTAAAACGGCTTCGCCGGCTGTTGTGAGGATGGG
>DASSCG010000233.1:0-5587 GCA_035697925.1 Pyrinomonadaceae bacterium | reverse complement strand
GCGTATTCGGATCCCACAAAAATCGCCGAGTATGTCCGAAAGTACGGCTTCTCCGAAGAGGAAAGACACCGTCGCCGAAACGAAATCCTAAAAGGCATCGTTCAAACCGAAGCGCGAAACTCGTTCGCGGACTACGGTGCGTACGAGATTTATGCCAATCAGGAACAAATTCAAAAACGGATCCTGGAGTCGCTTCGTCCACAACTCGGTAGTCAACTCCTCCTCGTAACCGAGTCAGTTCAAATTGGAAATCCGGATTTTCTAGACGACCGCGTCGAAGCCGCCGCTTCCGGCGTCGTCGCCAATGAGAAGCAAAAGCAAGCGGAAGAAGCGCGACTTGAAGCCGCTAAGGTCGCCGCCCAAACCAAGCAGATTGAGGCTCAGACCTTTGCGAATCCAGCGCTTCTCGAGATTAAAAAGCTGGAACTGCAATTGGAAATTGAGCGCGCCCGCGCAGACGGTATCAAAAATCATCAGGGCGCGTTGACCATCATGTACGGTCAGCCGGGTGTTCAAGTACAAGTGCCGGCGGGGAGGTAATTGTGAGACTCTTACTTGTCATCTGGCTGATGATAGAGATTTTGCAGCTCGTATTGATCGGAATGCTTGTGATGGGGTATCGCAATCTGCAACGGCGGTTGGATGAAGGTAAATATCGATTCAGCACCCATCCGCCGCCGTCCGTGACCGAAGAGTGACGCCCACAATCAAACCCACTGAGTTAACAAGTTCGCGAAGGCAAGCCATGCCCCAGTTAGAGCTTGAGGTCCAACTTAAACTCTCTTAGTCCTTCCAATCTCTCAATTATTGCTTTGACATACTTCGTGATACCTTCGCCGTATCTACCTTGCCGGTATAAATCTCGTGACTGATCTCCCAACGCCTTGCAGACTTCATCAGGCAACTCCTTTTCCAAGCTTCGGCTAATCTGGATACGCCAGTCCCGGTCTTTTATTGCGAGCATCAACAAGATCCCGCCGCCTTTGGAGGTGTCTTTCGGACCGATTCCCCATTCTTTGGCTAATGCCAGTGAGTAGTCGAAAATCGGCTGACCTCCAGTCGTCTCAACGGTAACGACGGCGAATTCTATATCCGATTTATCTTTCAATTCAGTCAATGCTTGCTGGAGCCGTTCCTTAGATTCGGAATCAAGAACATTGGCAAAATCATTTACAAATCCTGTTGGCGGAGGAAGTGTTGGCTTTGCCTCGGCTTGATGCTGGCTCGCACTCACTGGCAGGGGTTCGGGCGAAGGAGATGAAGTTCTGACGCTGGGATCGGCTTTGAATGAACAGGAACAACTGAGGGCGGCCACCAACAAAAACGTAAGGAGGACGCACTTTGAGGAGAGCGTCCTCGCCTCGTCCTGCACTGGTAAATTGAGTTGGTCGTTCACGCCCCACTCCTTGCGGAAACAATGTAGTGCGTTTGTGACTTGTTAACGTGTCGATAGCTGACAACCGGACTGCATTGCATTCTGGGCGATAATCAAACCCACTGAGTTAACCAGTTCGCGAATGCAAGCCATGTCCCAGTGTTCCCGATCATCAACCGAATTGGGTGCGACACTACTATCAGCAGGCCACCCAAAACTGTAGCACGATGGGGTCGACCGCCCGCAACAAGATCGTAGACCAGGCAAGGAACAATAAACAGATCAGCAAGACCAAAGAAAGCCAGTGGCCCAACCTCCTGGATGAAGCCAAAAGGTAAGCGGGCGATTGCCGCCGGCAGGATCGCGATAGTCGCTAGAAGCATCAACCTCTTGTGGACGTCGACCCGACGACGGAAATAGAAACCGGCTCCCACCAAGATCCCAAAAACCAGCATGTCACCAAGCGGGATCGTAAGGAAAATCAGCGGAGACGCTACGCCCGGCGGTACCGCCACTATCTTCGCTCGAAAGATGGCGGTGAAGCTACCTACCACAACCATCAGTACCGCGACCATGGCACCGGCGATTCCTAAGCGGCGATGAATATCCGTTCGTTTAGCTGCTACCAGTGAAGTCTGCGTCACTAAGAGTGCGAGCCAGGAGCTAAATATCAGCCCATGAAAATGAAGCAGGAGCGGAAGCCCCGAGGTGTTGAAATAGGGCCTGAGGTAGTAAGTGCGGGAAAAGCCGGCAAGAACTGTAACGGCGAAAGCGACAGCCATCCCGGTAAAAAACAGACGCTCGCGTCTCCGGTCCGTCGCGCCCGTGCGCTGGCTTTTTTGAACCGTGGCCCCGAATGTTAGAGGTTCATTCAAAAGGTAGTATTAGATTCGTTTTAGTTCGACGCACGAACCGAGTTGTCGTAAGCAGTCAACAGCTCGTTTTGATTGGTAATGCAGATGTCCAGGTCGCGCAGAAGCCCGTCACCGACTCCATAAATCCACCCGTGTACAGCCAATTCCTGGCCCCGGGTCCACGCATTTTGGACGATAGTTGTCTGACCGACGTTAATTACTTGTTCAATCACATTCAACTCGCAGAGCCTGTTGAGTCGATGTTCCCTATCCTTGATTGCTGACAGCAGAGCTTCATATCGCTGCATAACGTCTTGCACATGTCGCAGCCAATTGTCTATCAGGCCGAGTGTTAGATTGTCCATTGCGGCCTGCACTCCGCCGCAGCCATCGTGGCCACATACGATTATGTGCTTCACTTTTAGAACGTCTACGGCATACTGAAGGACCGAAAGGCAGTTGAAGTCGGTGTGGACGACGAGGTTCGCCACGTTGCGGTGAACAAATAGTTCTCCGGCTTGCAGGCCAATCAGTTGCGTGGAAGGGACGCGACTGTCAGAACAACCGATCCAAAGGTAGTGTGGCGTCTGTTGTTCCGCCAGGGCCGTGAAGAATGCCGGATCGTCAGCCTTGATGCGCTCCGACCAGGCCCGGTTGTTTTCAAGCAGTTTTCTTAAGTACTTCATATCAGCAATCGCACCTTCAGCAGATGGGTTCAATAAATTTACGGCCGTTGACCTTCGGACTGCGCCGGCTTCACGACTACTGCTGGAACATTCTGTTCCTTCACGAGTTGATTAAATGCAGGCACATCGGTGCTCATGATCCTCGTCAACCGTTGAAGTTGAGCATCTATCTGGACCACTAACTCGTCGTAGACGGCATAAGACTGGTCAGTTGGCGCCGCATCTCCACGAGAAACTACGCCTCCGAGTGCTGCTAGTTTGTTGTTAAGCTTGATGGGAAAGTTTAGAGGATCCTGGCTGCTCTGGTTCTTGGTCTGGTAAAGCGCTTCTTCAATCTCCTTTAGGTTTTTGTTCAGCGCGGTAGCCGCATCATTTATGACCTTGAAGTTGGATTGGTCCTTAACTCTTTTCAATAAGTCTTCCACTTGCTTGCGGACATCGCGAATTTGAATGATGCCGTTGTGCATCTCAGTGACCTTGTCGCGAATCCTCAGGCCGAATTCAAGCTGCTTCGCGTATTCGGCCGAGGTCGCAGCCAAGCGCGGATCTGGTTTTACTTCAAAGTTCTCGACCATATTCGCGCCGTCTACTGTAAGCTTTACTTGATAGCTGCCCGGCACGATTCGCGGTCCTCGCGTTTCTCCCGCCCAGAGAATCATGCCTGGAAAACGCACCGCGTCAGGATAACGCATATCCCAGACAAATCGATTGAGTCCTACATCGGTAGACACTCGCGCCGGCGCTCCGCCCCTTGGCCCATCCTCTTCACTTTCTGCAGGCGGTTCTGAAGCCGTCGATGCCTGACCAGGTGATGGCGACGGACGTGCCGCTGGCACGGTAAATTTCCGGATCGACTTGCCGGATGAATCGAGAAACTCGAGCACGACGTCGCTCGTAGGCTTTGACTTAAGTGAGTAATACACCACCACACCGTTGGGAGGATTCTTGCCCACGGTTGCCGTCGCAGAAAGCGGAGCACCCCCGCCGCCTTGCATGCGATACGAAACCTCAGGTTTGAAGAGGCGAGTCGTCGACACACTCACCTTACTGACATCCATCATTTGGTGGAGCAGGGGCAAATCGTCGAAGATCCAGAACGATCGGCCCTGCGTGGCGGCCACAAGATCTTGTTCGCGTTTGTGGACCACGAGATCGGTTATCGGGACGATTGGAAGATTGAATTGCATTGGACGCCATTGAGCACCATCGTCGAATGAAATGTACAAGCCGGTCTCAGTCCCGGCGTAAAGTAAACCGCGCTTGTTGGGATCCTCCCGAATTACTCTGGTGAATGCGCTCTCGGGAATTCCGTTAGTAATCTTTTTCCAGGTTTTGCCGTAGTCGCTGGTCTTGTAAAGATACGGCTTAAAGTCATCCCACTTATACATGGTAGCTGCAACATAAGCGGTGGCGGGATCGTGGGTTGAAGCCTCGAGCGAATTGATTTGAATCCACTCTGGCATCACGCTCTTTGGCGGTGTCACATTGTCCCAGGATTTTCCGCCGTCGCGGGTTAGCTGAACCAAGCCATCATCCGAACCGATCCAAATCAAGCCCTTCTGCAGAGGCGATTCCATCGCGGCAAAGATCGTGCTGTAGTATTCGACGCTGGTATTGTCTTTCGTAATTGGCCCGCCCGAAGATCCTTGTTTCGACTTGTCGTTCCGCGTCAGATCGGGGCTAATAATCTGCCAGCTCTGACCTTCGTTAATTGATTTAAAGAGCACGTTGCCACCGGCATAAAGCGTATTTGGATCGTGAGGGGAAAAGAGGATGGGAAAATTCCATTGGAAACGGTATTTCAGAACATCCGCTCCGGCGCCCATAGGATTATTCGGATAGGGCGAGACGTCCCGAAGCGATCCGGTTTTGCGGTCATGCCGCGTTAGCAGTCCGCCGTACGAGCCCGCAAAGACAATTGATGAATCTTTCGGTGAGGGCGCAATCCAGCCTGATTCACCGCCGCCGACGTCATACCAGTGCTCCTCAGTAATACCGCCTTCAGTTGTGCGACTCGCGATGCGCACGGTGGAATTGTCCTGTTGCGCGCCGTAGACGTTGTAAGGGAAATCATCATCGATTGTGACTCGGTAAAACTGCGCGGTTGCCTGGTCCTGTTCAGTCCAACTTCGGCCTCCGTTAAAAGAAACATTCGCTCCGCCATCATTGGCGTTAATCATTCGCGCCGGATCGTCTGGTGCAATCCAAAGGTCATGGTTGTCCCCGTGAGGCACGGAGATCGAAGCATAAGTCTTGCCACCGTCATTTGATTTGTAGAAGCCCGTGTTCAAGACGTAAACCGTATCGGCATTTTTGGGATCGGCATAAATTCGCGTGTAGTACCACGCGCGCTGGCGCAATCGCCTTTCTTCATTCACCTTTGTCCAGGTGCGACCGGCATTGTCGGAGCGAAAAACGCCTCCGTCCTCTGCTTCAACAATGGCCCAAACACGATCCGGATTCGCCGGGGACACGGTGATTCCAATCTTACCGACCATTCCTTTCGGAAGACCTGGATTACGGGTGAGCTCGCTCCAGGTGTCACCTCCATCTGTCGACTTAAAAATGCCTCCGCCTGGCCCCCCACTTTCCAAAGTCCAAGGTTTTCGATAAACCTCCCAGAAGCCCGCGTAAAGAATATTTGGGTTGGTTGGATCGAAGATGAGGTCGAT
>DASSCG010000232.1:0-3705 GCA_035697925.1 Pyrinomonadaceae bacterium | reverse complement strand
TAAAAGGCGGGGTTATTACCGGAAACGTAACTACTCCAACAGGCGAGCCGGTGGTCGCCGTTCAAGTTCATGCGTACATGCTCCGCGACCTCAATGGTAAACCGCCGAGATATGGGTCGCAGTCACGACAAAAACTGACCGACGATCGAGGTATCTACCGAATATACGGACTAGCACCAGGAACGTATGTGGTCGCGGCGGGTGGGCCCGGCACTCCAGCAAGCAGTGACTCTTCGAGAGCGTACGAAACTGATGTAAAAACCTACGCGCCCTCTTCCGCTCGCAGCACCGCTAGGGAAATCATTGTTCGCGCCGGGGAAGAAACGACAAACGTGGACATTCGTTACCGCGCGGATCCGGGATTTACAGTGAGTGGCAAGGCGAGAGATTCAAGATCTCCCACCGAATCCTACTGGTCAGACGTCACACTAAGCTCAATCAATCGCGAAGACGCTCAAGAGGACCTGTCAAATTATCAGTCTTACGGCAGCGAGGGTTTCGCCATTTATGGCGTGGCCGACGGAGATTACATGCTGACCGGTCGGTCCTACGTCGGCGACGAGTGGGCCGTTTCAGAATCCCAACGGATTCGTGTCCGGGGCGCGGATGTCACAGGCATCGAATTGTTAACCAAACCCCTGGCATCGATAGCGGGACGAGTTGCTCTCGAGCCTTCGAACGCCGCAGAGTGTAAGAACAAACGGCGACCACTTTTTGGCGAAATGGTAATCACTGCCTGGCACGACCAGAAGGAAAGTAAGAATCAGCCGCTTTTCCTTTGGGCGCTTGGAGGACCAACAACGCCGAACAAAGAAGGCGCATTCACTCTCCGCAACCTGGCTTCGGGTCAGTATCGTCTGCACACGAGATTTTTTGCACGATACTGGTATGTTCGTTCAATTACATTGCCGTCCTCGATAACTTCTACGAGCAAAGCACCGGTTTCAGATCGGTTACAAGATGTAGCGAAAAATTGGATCGCATTGAAATTGGGGGATAGGCTATCGGGCCTCGTTGTTACGCTTGCGGAAGGTGCCGCGTCTTTACATGGCAACGTAAAATACTCTGAAACTCAAAAGCCGATCCCGGGACTGGCGCTATTCTTAGTTCCGGTTGAAAGCGACAGCGCCGACGACACGTTGCGGTTTCTTGCTACCAGAGTGTCGACTGACGGCACCTTCGCGATAAACAATGTTCCACCGGGACGCTACTGGGTTAGCGCCAAGTCTGCAGAAGAACACGAAATCGAGCTCCAATCGAAGCTTCGCCTTCCGGACCAGGCTGCAGAGCGGGCAAAACTTCGGCAGGAACTCGCTGCCGGCAAAATTGAGATTGAACTGGCGCCATGCCAGAACGTGACGAACTATTCAGTGCCATCATCGCTTCGGTAAACCTAGCAACGCAGTTTTCGGTTGAGTTAAATTCCACGACGAGACGAAATTTGATCTCGTTCAGCAGACGACTTGTCAAGTAGATCCAGGCGCTAAGCTCGAACTAAATTTCACTTGAAACAGACGCCAGTTGAAAAGCTTGACGCTTTACAAGAGCGCTTGCTAGACTTCCGGCACTTACCTAACCTAGGGGCCCGGCGCGTGCTGCGTCGCTCAAGGGTTTCCCCAGACCCCGCGCGTGCGGCGCAGTCTGATCATCAAACGGAGGTGCGGTGTGGGCTTCAAAGTCGGCCAGAAAGTCGTTTATCCAAATCACGGAATCGGAACCATCGAACAGATTGAACAGAAGCAAATAGGAGCTGCCTCACTTCCTTTTTACATGCTTCGTCTTGCTGCAAACAATTCTGTGGTGTTGGTCCCTGTTTCTAATGCATCGGAAGTTGGACTGCGGTCCCCGATCTCGTCAGGCGAATGTGAAATGCTGCTGAAGGCCTTAGCAGATGATTTCTCATCTCCCGCAAATGATTGGAAGGACCGTTTCAAGGATTTCTCAGAGAAGATGCGGACTGGTGATATTTTCGAAGTCGCTGATGTGCTTAAGCATTTGACTTATCTAAGCCACCTAAAGCCCCTCTCATTTCGCGAGCAACGCATGCTTGAGCGTGCTCGCTATCTAGTCGTTTCCGAATTGGCTGCGGTATGCCGGCAACCCGAATGCAACGTCGAACCCCGAGTCGAACAGGCCCTGGCAAGAGCGTGCAATAAGCATGAAAGACAACCGGTTCGCGCTCACGCAGCAGGCGCTTCCGTAGGGCACTAGACCTGATTTAAGTATTCTAAGCTAGTTCTGCCGGTCACTTTCTCTTCTTCCAAATCATCCGTGAGTTCACTTTGCACGTTGTCCTTCCAACATCCCAAGCAAGCTAAGGTCTTAATGCAGCGTGATTTCGGAGCTTTGATGGGTGCCCGTTGGGGCCGGCGAGCCTGTCTAGGCCCTGGGCCACTCCCGCGTGCTATAATCCACCGCGTTAACCATTGAGTCAGCTGCGTCCCACCCCCTTTTGAAGAATGTCCGAACCGCCAAGTTATCTTTTCAGCCTATTGTTCGCCGATGGTGACGCGAGTTCATCCACCAGTCTGGCAGTGGTGGCTTTAAAGCTGGGCGCGGTGTTGGTGCTGGTTGCCGCTAATGGTTTTTTCGTGGCTGCTGAATTTGCCTTTGTCGGCGTCCGACGCTCCCGAATAGAGACGCTCGCCGCGAGCGGCAAAGCTTCTGCAGTCCGTTTGTTACGCCTCCTCGATAATCTCAACGCCTACCTTTCAGCGTCGCAACTGGGAATCACTTTGGCGTCCCTGGCCTTGGGTTGGGTCGGTGAACCAGTCATTGCGCGTATGTTGGAACAGCCGTTCTCCGGACTCTCCGACCCAGTAAGGCACGGACTGGCTTTTGGCATCGCCTTCTCAATCATCACATCGCTCCACATTATTCTCGGAGAACAAGCGCCAAAATTGCTGGGTCTAGCGCGAGCGGAAAGAGTCGCATTGGCAGTATCTCTGCCGATGGAGTTGTTTTACCGAGTATTTCAATGGCCCATACGGGCTCTTGACTGGGCCAGTGCGCGAACGGTTCGGCTTGTGGGCCTGCAAGCTACCTCGGAGCATGCTTCAAGTTACACTGAAGCAGAACTACGACAGCTGGTAGACATTTCGCGGGACAGCGGACATTTGCGTGCCGAAGAACGTCGTTTAATTCACCGGGTGTTCGAGTTCTCAGATACCCTGGTGCGAGAAGCCATGGTGCCCCGCACGGCTATTGCGGCCATCACGAGTGACTGTTCCTTAAAAGACATAACTAAAGCGTTCGAGCAACATAGATATTCACGTCTACCGGTCTATCGCGAGTCAATAGATAACGTAATCGGGTTCGTTCACAGCAAGGACATAATGTCGTATCTCCATCGCCCTGAGAACTTTCGCCTGGAAGACGTTTTGCAACCTCCGTTGTTTGTAGTCGACACAGCTCGGCTGGAAGATGTTCTGCGTCAGATGCAAAAGGGCAAGACACATTTCGGGTTCGTAGTAGATGAGCATGGAGGCCTCGAAGGGATTATCACCCTTGAAGATTTGCTGGAAGAGATCGTCGGTGAAATATCAGACGAACACGACGAAGAAGTTAACGAGCAAATCAATGCCGTGGACGAAAAGCACTTTATGCTCGATGGCGGACTCGCCGTACGTGACTTGAATCGCAGACTGAAACTTTCCGTTCCAGAATCCGAAGGCTACACGACTATTGCGGGCTTCCTGATGACGG
>DASSCG010000231.1:0-3471 GCA_035697925.1 Pyrinomonadaceae bacterium | reverse complement strand
TCTCTAATCGTGTTGGAACGCGCTACATTCGCCTTCTTTAGGTCTATTCGTCGCATACCGGCTTGTCCGCAGCGGGGTATTAATGCAAGGGAAAATAAGAAGGACTCAGGGCCAGAATTTCGACCGAGGAATCAAAGGAGATAAGTAGTAGTACAGACGTCACGTCCAGTCAATACTTTTGTGATCGGACATCAAATAGTTCCGAAAATTCGGAGCGGCGATTGCCGGCGTTAGATTGACAGTCCACTAAAATCGTGAGGTTTGCATTGGGAATGGCCCTCCGCACCTTGGCCGGCACCAACTGGAGCTGCACTTCTATAAGAGATCCTGATCCACTCCATAAGTGAGAGCACAGATCCGGAGCACTTGCATCTATACGACAAGTAGTCGAGGTCGATTCAACGAGGGCTGGCTGACGGTTGCGGTGAAGGAGATGGCAGCATCGTCGGAGTCCTGACAAATACGATGGACTCGGATGAGATCACACCCTTCCCCTCCTGAACGGTAACTGACAAATTTGGTTTGATTTCACTAATGGTATCCTTTTGACCTCCGGGCCAGGTAATCTCCAGCGTTAGAGTCGTCCCTTCCTCCGGCTTACCCAATCCAAACGTCAAGGGCAATTCGCTTTGCGAGCAGTAGCTGGATCCTGTTCTGACCATCGCTGAGATATTCCGACCTTTTGAAGTCTTCACCATGACTTTAGCGCCTATACCGTCACGGTTGCTTCGGGCTCCGATAGTTCTGACGCGTAGCATGTCGTTCTGATTGCTATTTTCGTTGCGAAGCAAGCGTGCTGGGCCATTGTTGGTGGTAATTAGCAAATCGAGATCGCCATCGTTGTCCAAGTCGCCGTAAGCGGCGCCGCGTCCTACGATAGCTCGATTTAAGGCTCGTCCAAGTTTCCCGGTGACTTCCTCAAACTTCTTCTTGCCCTTGTTAAGAAAGAGATGCGGCGGCTGAGCGTATTTAACGTTGGGCTGGACCACGCTGATATCGTCAGAAACATGGCCATTCGCTGCAAAGATATCGAGCATCCCATCCAGGTTATAGTCAAAGAAGAAACAGGCGAAAGTCAGTGACTGGGCGGACATTTTTCCGATGCCGGAGGTGGGAGCTTCATCCGTAAACAACCCTGAACCATCGTTGTGATATAGCGCCATGCTTTCGTTCGTGAAGTTGCCAATCACCACACTCTGTTGACCTGAACCGTCATAGTCGGCCGCATCCACACCCATACCGGCGCGAGCAGTGCCAGCTTCGCTGAATGCAACACCGGCAATCACGGCATTGTCTGTAAACGTCCCGTTGCGGTTATTGCGATACAGCTTGTTTGGTTCTGTATCATTAGCGACAAAAAGATCCAGCCAGCCATCAGTGTCATAATCCAACAAGGCCACCCCTAACGTCTTGCCTGCCGGATCACTAAGACCAGCGCGCTCCGTTACATTTTCAAATGTACCGTTGCCTCGATTGCGATACATCGTCGCACTTTGTCCTTTGTAAGACTGCGGAGTGCAGTAGGACTTGTTCTTGCTGTCCAGCGTGCAGAATTGATCGGTTTGCACTGACCATTCGACATAGTTTCCCACAAACAGATCAAGCTTGCCGTCGTTGTCATAATCCAACCACGCTGCGCTGGTTGAAAAGCCCGGATCCCCGACACCTGCCCTGCTGGTGACATCCGCAAACTTCCCGCCTCCCTGATTGCGAAATAGATGATTCGGACCAACACAGGTTATGTAAATGTCGTCGTTCCCATCATTGTCGTAATCGGCCACTGCTACACCGATGCCATACATTTCAACGGCGAGTCCCGACTGGCTTGTGACATCTGAAAAGGTGCCATCCTTGTTGTTGTGGTAAAGCGCTAGAAACGACCTTCGCTTTTTGTTCTCAGGCCAATCCATCGAATTAACAAGCAGGATGTCCTGCCACCCATCGTTGTCGTAATCGAGAAACGCACAACCCGATCCGATCGTCTCAGGTAGGTATTTCTTCCCGAATGCCCCACTGTTGTGCTTGAAACGTATCCCTGCCTGGGCTGTGACATCGCTGAACTCAATCGGCCCGGAAGGTCGCGGCGGTGTGGGAGTTGGTGTTGGCGATGGGGCCTCGGCCGTCACTTCGTTGGACGGTGCAGCGGCAGGAGTATCTGAAGATGACTGTTTGCAACCTGAAATCAGAAAGCCAAGACAGAACAAAAGGCAGCAAGCGAGACTGCGAGGGACCATCAGTAAATTCTCTTCTCCAAAACGAATACGTCCTAAGAATAAAAGTGTGACTAAGGGCACGTCAGGCCCGATCCCAAAGCTCCTTCTACGAGCGCGCCGCCTTGTCAGCTCTTTTCAAGGTTCTCAACGATTAACCTTGAATAAAGAAGAGTTGGAAAGTGGCGACAAGCTGCTCGCACTCCGAAAGCAGACGGTAGTTCTCATGTGGCCTGTGTGGCTTGAGCTCTGGGCGCACGCGATTCCAACCATATATCGATCAGCATTGCGGTTGGTCCAATGATAAACAGCGCATATAAAGGCGCGTATACAACCTGGTTGAGTCGCAAGAGCATTTCCATGAAAGCAACAAGAAAGACCACAACACATTGCCCGGTTTTCGACCTCACCGTAGTCTTTGGATCGGTCACCATAAAAAAGACGAAGAGTTGATACATTGGCCCCGTTATCGGAGCCACCTCAGCCTGCCAGGGATGTCCCGTGATCCAACTGCGTAAGAATGCGAAAGCAAAAAACGAGAGAACGTAGGTCGCACTGATGTGAAACCGTTTCGCTCGCCAGATGATAATCGAACCGAGGATCCAAATAACCAGCAGGGGCCAAATAAAGTTGCCCCACTGAATACTTAAACTCGCAACTGTCTCAGGCGCCAGAAACAGTAACACGCAGATACCAAAGTTAGACGGATTCCACAGGTGTCGACCCTTAACTCGCAATACATACTTCGACATGATCGAAAGCACACTGCACAGTGCGTACGGCCAGAAAGCGGGCGAGCGGAGCAGTATGCCAACACTTATTCCCGATATGTAAGCGCTTGCCAGATTGAGCCATTTGCCGAAGAAGATCCGGCCTAGGATCAACTCTGCAAGGATCGCCGAGACAATTGCGAGGGCTGTTTTTTCATAGCTTTCCAGAATGCCATAGGACAGATGGCCGACCAGTAGGATGCACGTAATGAAGAGTGGAGCGATGTAGCGGTTGTCGAAACGAAATCTCCTGGGCCTGGGAACTTCGAGTGCTGGAGTAATAGCTGATTGGCTGGGCGACTGGCTCATACCGGCTCCTTGATTTTATGAACTTGCCCGACCAGAGGGTTTTCCAGGGTCTCAACTTTTCCTGAGGTCCAGCGAATCTCAGCCTTTTCTACCTTAGGATTTTTTCCCAATCCAAAATGCAGCCGCCGCTGGTTCTGCGCACAAAAACCGCTGCCACCCGAAACTTGCTGCACTTGCTGCTG
>DASSCG010000230.1:0-11332 GCA_035697925.1 Pyrinomonadaceae bacterium | reverse complement strand
CGTAGCTGACGAGATGGTCCAGATCTACGGTGGTTATGGTTACTCAGCCGACTATCCTGCCGAGCGCGCTTATCGCGATTCGCGCATCAACCGGATCTTCGAAGGTACAAATGAGATTAACCGCCTGCTGATTCCTGGTCGGCTAATGAAGAGCGCACTCAGCGGAAATCTGCCTCTGTTGCCGGCTGCCCAAGCGCTGATGGACGAAATACTTTCTCCTCAGCTGGCCACCTTCGATGATGATGAACAGGTGTTGGTGGCTGAGCAAAAACTGACGAAGAACGCCAAAAAGGTAGCGTTGATGACGCTCGGCACTGCTGCCCAAAAGTACATGATGAAGCTGGCGGACCAGCAGGAAATCCTGATGGGGATTGCCGACATTATCCTGGACACTTACGCGATGGAGTCGGCCATCCTGCGTGCACAAAAGCTTGCTGCCGCTGACGGGGAAGAGGCGGCTGCGAGATACATCGACATGACTCGCGTCTTTTGTAATGACGCAGTTGAGCGGATTGAAGCACGGGCCAAAAACACTCTGGCGGCGATGTCAGAAGGCGACGAGCTGCGTACGTTGTTGGCGGCTTTGCGGCGGTTCACGAAGCTGACGCCGATGAATACCGTCACCGCGCGACAGCGCATTGCCGACGTCGTGATTCAGGCGAACAAGTATGTTTACTAGGGGTTGGGATCTCGGATCTCAGATTTGAGATCTCAGATCTCAGATTTTCCGCGGTTTAGAATTCAGATTTTTCAGGATTCGGTTTGCGATCTGTCTTAACGATTTCAGTTTCAGAGCTTGGGCGGTTCAGAACTCCGATCTGAGATCTGAGATCTCAGATTTGCGATCTAAGATCTGAGATTTGAGATCTGAGATTTGAGATCTGAGATCTGAGATTCTGAGATCGTTCCAGGTTTCGTTTGGCTTTATCCATTCCTCACATGGAGATCCTCACATGAAATACAAGCGCTTTGAAGACTTGCCGGTTTGGCAAGATGCGATCGAGTTGGCTGTGAAAGTTTTTGCCTTTACGGCAAGGCCCGTTTTTAGAAGATATCCAGGCGTGCGAGATCAGATTGAAAGGTCGTCGGTTTCAATCTCGAACAACATTGCTGAAGGCTTTGAACGCGGTACCACGCCGGAATTGGTGACGTTCCTATACATTTCAAGAGGCTCCTGTGGCGAGACAAGATCCGTCCTGTGTCTCTGTGAGCGTTTGCCGGGCTTTTTTGATTTGAGATCTGAGATCCAGATCTCAAATTAAGAGCAGAGAGCATCTCCCGCCAACTTCGCGGATGGTGTGCTTCCCTGCAAAACTCCGACATTCGAGGTCAACGCTATTTGACGGACAGAGGTCGGCGCGTCACGAAAGAAGCGCGCGAGCGAGAAGAGTTCCTCAAAGAATTGGAAGAGATCAAGCGACGCGGCTAATTAGCGCCAAACTGACAATCGCCAATCTTAAATGAAAATCGTTCCCATCTCGCTACCTACGCCTTTCTACATCGGCCCGGTCAACGTCTACTTGATCGCTGAGGATCCCCTCACCCTGATCGATACCGGCCCGAAAACAAAGGAAGCCAGTGAAGCCTTGCGCGAGGGACTCAGGCGCGAGCGTCTGCGTGTCGCAGACCTTCGCCGTATTGTTCTCACTCACGCGCACGAAGATCACTGTGGCCTGGCCCGTTCCCTAAGGGATGAAGCTAAAGATGCGGAGGTGCTGGTTCACAGCTGGGAAACAGGGCATCGTATGGGCCGCCTCGAAGACGGAATGCAACGGAACCTACTCACACGTGCCGGTGTGCCCGAAGAAGAGATCGAGGGAATGCGCAGGATGTACGAGGGAGTACGCCGCTATGCAGACTCTTTTGAAGATCACGAATACGGAGAGTTGCTCGACGAAGCAGAACTTGAATTTGACAGTGGTACCCTGCGAATAGTTCACACGCCAGGACATACACCTGGTTCTTGTTCCTTTGTGCGGGAGGCGGACCGCACAATTATCGCAGGCGACTGCGTACTCAAGCGCGTAACTCCCAACCCGGTGCTTTCTCCAGATCCAATCGATCCTTCGAAACGCTTTCCGTCACTTGCTGAATACCTTGTGAGCCTGGCTAGATTACGCACCTTTGCCCCCACCCTGGTACATGGCGGCCATGGTGCGGCGGTGAACGACTACGAGGAACTTTTCAATCGTTACCTGCGCGCCATTCGTGAACGGCAGGCAGAAGTGGTTCGTCTGGTCTCCAAAGCCGGAGCCTCTGCCTGGGACGTATCGCGGTCAATGTTTCCCGCGACAGACGATGTTCATCGTTTTCTAGCGGTGTCCGAAGCCGTAGCCCATCTTGATCTGGCACATTCAGAAGGTAAGCTGGCCGTCGAGTTGAACGGCGAGCGAGAAGTGTACCGACCACCCGGGAACTAGCGTTGTTCCTTGACGATAGGCGAATAGTTCCTCCACGCCAATGAGTCCCAATTGGACTCCACTGCATTCCTGGATTTCTAATCCATAGCTATACTATTCGCACAAGAGCATCGTTAATTCTCTTGTGCGCCAGCTCTGGGCGACCAAAAAACAGACTCTGAGACAAATCTTTGAGGAATTCTTGAGCGTTCACTGAGGACTTCTGCGTCTTTGCACTTCAGACTCCATCACCTGAAGGAGTAGGGTTTTCATGACTAGACATCCCGGCATTTCTTTCCTGCTTGTTGTTTCGTTACTCAGCTCTGCCTTGAGCCAAACGCCGGTTAAGCCGCCGCAGCAAACGCCAGACGACGATGTCGTTAGGATCACAACGAACCTGGTGCAGGTGGACGTGACGGTAACAGACAAAGATGGCCGGCCAGTAACCGGACTCACGCCTGATGATTTCGAGATCCGTGAGGAGGGAAAGTTACAGCAGATTACAGATCTGTCTTTCATAGGGGCGGCTGCTCCGAAGGCGGTCTCGCCAGCTGAGAAACCTGCCAATAAGGGTGAAACCCGCAACGCGCCGGCGCCTCCACCGATTCCTCTGCGAGCCGAGCAGATATCTCGCACGGTCGCAGTGCTCGTGGACGACGAATTCATGTCTTTTCCAAGCGTTGGATTAGTAGGAGATTCACTAAAGAAGTTTGTGGCGGAGCAAATTGAGCCCAATGACCTGGTAGGCATTTTCCGAACCGCCAGAAGCAACACCTTGTTACAACAGTTCACGGTCGACCGAAAACAACTGGCGCTTGCAGTCCAAAAACTGAGGTGGCTGCCGGGCCAAAATAACGCAGTGGACATATTTGCTTCAGCCCGTGGCGATGACACTGAGACAGACCTGGAGAAGGAGGGACTAGTTGAACGCGCCTCCGCTGAGGACATAAGCGGAATGGGACGCGAGCGTGCAGAGTATTTCGACACCTTTTACATACGTCGGCGTCTAATTGTCGCCCTCCGCTTCCTTATAAATGACATGCGCAAACTTCCCGGGCGTAAGGCCATTGTGATCTTCTCCGACGGTCTCGGAATCACTCCAGAAACACAGAGACCCTTGCGCCTACTCGCCGATTACGCCAACCGTTCCGGTATCATCATCCACACAATCGACGCTCGGGCCCTTGTAAATCCGGACTTCATCGGCCCAGGGGAATCCCCTACGGAACAGCAAAGAGATTCACTACGTCAGGCGCGAGCGGGGGTCCTATTCCAGTCACGCGGAGGATTGGCTTATCTCGCCGAACAGACAGGTGGGTTGTTAACAGTAGATTCGAACGATATTGGGAAAGGTTTGCGCCGGGCACTCGAAGAACAGAAAGGGTACTACTTAATCGCTTATCGTCCGTCAGAGGAATCGTTCAAAGGGGGCGTCCGTCAGTTTCGAAATTTGGAGGTACGGGTAAAGCGCGAGGGTTTGCGTGTACGCACACGTAAAGGATTTGTTGGGGTTACTGATGACGTTTTGAATGTGCCGGAACGACCCCGTACCGGCGACAGTGAATTATACGCGGCGTTGGTGGCCCCAATTCCGTCTGTTGACGTGCCTCTGCGACTAACTCCTATTACTGGGCAGGACGCCAAAGGGAATTCGTTTTTGCGCGTGCTGCTTCACATTGACGGCCAAAACATCACTTTCAACGAGGATGCAAATGGCTGGAAGCGTATGAGCCTGGATGTTGCAGGTGTAACTATTGGCTCGAACGGTCGCGTGGTAAATGAATTTACACGCACGCACACAGTTCGTGTCGGTCCCGACACGGTGCCGTTCGTGCAACAGAACGGTCTGATTTATTCGACTGATGTCCCTGTCAAGAACCCCGGCGCTTACCAGTTTCGCGTCGTCGTGCGTGATGCGAACTCAAAGAAGTTTGGGACCGCCGGGCAGTTTCTTGAAATCCCTGATCTTAGGAAAAAAGAGTTGACGCTCTCCGGGATAGTTCTGACTGAAGCATCTGAAGACGGGAAGGCCGATCTGCCTCCTGGTGTGCCGGTTGAAGCGGCGCTGTCCCCCGTACAATTTTCTTCGAATCCAGCGGTGCGCCGTTTCAGCCCGGGCTCGAAACTCGCTTACGCTCATTTGATCTATAACGCGCGAGCTGCCGGTTCCACGCGCAAGCCGCAATTGACCACGCAGGTGCGATTGTTTCGTGACGGCAAGGAAGTGGTTGCTGGTCCTGAATTAGTCTTCGATCCTGGTGAGCAAAAGAACTCGGACAGGCTAAGCAATGAGGGAGTCGTGAACTTAAGCCCAACGGCCGAGTCAGGCGATTATTCACTACAAATTGTCGTCAAAGACAATGCCGCTGGTAAAAGTCCCAGAGTTGCTACGCAGTGGATTGATTTTGAGGTGGTTGAATAAGCCGGTCAGCGGCTAACGTAGGCGGCTGGGCAGCAGAGCGGGGTACGCGGCGGGGCAGCAGAGCGGGGCGGCATAGCGGGGCGGCATAGCGGGGCAGTAGCCCGACTGTTAAGGAGGGCTCCTCAAGCTTAGTTTGCAATTCAGCGTGTGCACAAGAACTTCGATGACTCGAGCGTTTATCGTCTTCATAGCTGTGGTTATTGGTTTAGTCGGGCCCGCCGTCTCGGCTCAAACCCCTGTTGAAACTGATGACGATGAAGTTGTCCGAATAGACGCAAATCTGGTCACGATTTCGGCGCAGGTGTCGGATCGCAACGGGAGGTTCATATCTGACCTCGTTAAGGAGGATTTTCAAATCTTCGAAGACGGTGTCCAGCAAGACCTGTCCCTTTTCTATCCGGTCGACGAACCATTCACTATCCTTTTTCTCATGGACGTTAGCGGTGGAATGTATCCGCACCTTGCTGAGCTGGCTCGTGCAGGCAATGCATTCTTGAGCCAACTTCGTCCGGACGACGGCTTGATTGTGTTTTCCTTCTGCGATGAAGTCAGAACCAGGGCCGAGCTCGGTCCGGTTAAGGAAACTAGAGGCGTCAAAAAAATAAAGTTACGCACTTGCGGCCGCTATACCTTTGTCTACGATGCCGTGCATCAAGCTTTGAAGAGAATGAAAAAAGTGCCGGGGAGAAAGGCCGTCGTGTTGTTCTCAGACGGGGTCAGTGGTGAACGATTCTCAACCGCCAAAAGCACCTTGCGCGAGGCTGAGGAACAGGAAGCTCTTATCTACTCGGTTCAGTTTGGCGCCTTTCCTTTTAGGATCTTTTCCAAGACGGCCAGACAGACTGCAGATAAAACGATCGCAAGAGCAGATGAGTTCATGAAAGGCATCGCCGAAAAAACCGGTGGCCGGCATTATCGAGTGGAGGATATAGCAGACCTTCAGAAAACATTTGGTGAGGTGGCTAACGAACTTCGACGACAGTACAGCCTTGGGTACTATCCCAAGATTCCTCTCAGGCAGGGTCAGCGGCGGCAGCTGCGGGTAACTTTAACTCGGCCGGGATTGGTGGTACGAGCGAGAAATAGCTACATCGCTTTACCTCGTGAGGCGCGTTAGAGAGGGAGCACTTCCAGGGGATATCTCCGGGGCAGCAGCCCGACTGTTAAGGAGGGCTCCCCAAGATTGAGGTTACAGACTCAGGGAGGGCGCAACATCTGCGGAGCCCTCCTTAACAGTCGGGCTACTGCCCCGCTCGCTGCGCTCGCGGATGGTGAGTGTGGGGTTGATTGAGAAGCCCTCCTTAACAGTCGGGCTACTGCACAGCGCGCGGGCGCGCTGCTCCCGAACGACTCAGCCAGGCGTCTTTTTTTGGAACTTAGCGATATTTCCGGCGTGTAACCCGGCAAAATCTTTCCGGAGGATTTCCGTTCATGACAATTAGAAGCGTTCTTTCTCTCCTTTTCTCCCTGTCATTGGCTACTTCTATCGCGTTAGCTCAGCAGACTCCGCTGGCACCCGCCACACCGCCGCCTCCGGCCGAGCCTTTTGGCCAAGCGTTTTCCCTCTTCGTTGAGGGTGGCAGTTTCCTTGGTGTCTATGCGGAAGACATTAACAAAGAAAACATGGGTCGCTACGGCCTGAGGGAAGCACGCGGAGTTGGCATAACCAGCGTCGTGAAGGACAGCCCGGCCGAAAAGGCAGGCCTTAGAAAAGACGATGTGATTCTGAGATTTGACGGCGAGAACGTCACCAGCACGCGAAAACTCAATCGCCTGGTTTCCGAAGTTGCCCCGGATCAGACTGTACGACTTGGTATCAGTCGCAGTGGCTCGGAACAGGAAGTTGCCGTGACGATCGGCAAGCGCAAAGACTCGATGGATGCCTTCCAAAAACTAGAGGGAATTGGTGGTAGATTTGAGGGCCTGGAAAAATTCGAAGGACCTAAGGCTTGGAAATGGGAGTTGCCCAACTCGGAGCACGATGGGTTTGTTTTTTCTATTGGCAACAATCGACGCATCGGTGTAAGCACAACCACATTGACTAAGCAACTTGCAGAGTTCTTTGGCGTCGCTGACGGAAAGGGAGTCCTGGTCACTTCCGTGGGAACTGACAGCCCAGCGTCCAAAGCGGGAATCCGGGCAGGAGACGTAATCACGGCAGTCGACGGCGAGAAGATTGAAAACGCTGGCGACCTAAGTCGTGCGCTCGGCAAGAAAAACGAGGGTGACGTGACGCTTACCATCGTCCGCGACAAGAACCAGCGAAGCATCACCGTTACGCCAACAACCGCCCCAGGGACAACGATTGCGCCGTCTCGTCCTGGTACGCAAGTAGGAAGGCGGGTAGTTATTCCGCGCATCAATATTCCGGTGATACCTCCAATCAACATCATGATTCCCGGAATCAATATCCCAACGATTCCAGAGATCAACGTTAACATTGAGGGATTGCCGCGAGGGCGCGGAAAGATCGGCGTCTCACGACCAATATAGGCAGCGAGAAAATTACATACCGTGCGAAGCAGGCGACGGCATAAAGCCTGGGGCTCACGCCCCAGGCTTTATGCTGGCGCCTGCTTCGCAGGCTGTCTCACCGAAAATATTTTCTAGGGCTGTGAAAGCTTCTTCTTGCCTTCGACCGCCTCGTTATAAGTGGCTCCACTCGTATCGCAAATCTTGATAGCTTCATCAAACTCTTTCGCGGCGTCGCTATTGTTATCCATGAAAGCGTGGATCCGGCCCATCGCTTCGTGGGCGCGGCAGAGTAGAGGTCGGTCTGTCTCTGCCGAAGCAGCCTGTACGGCCAAGCGATAGTTTACCAGCGCACCGTTCAATCGTTCTGCCTGCACGTTCTCATCAGTAGCATCAGCCGCGGCGAGGCTGGATGTTTGAGCCAGCGCGAAGAAGACACGAGGTTCACGCGGATAGTCTTTAATCAATTCCTTCAGACGCGTCTCAGCGTTCGGGTAATCTTTCAAACGCAGAATACCCTCAATCTCCGAAAGCTTTTTGACTAGCGACGCGTTTCTTGCGGCAGCAGCTTCGGAATACACGACGGGCGCTTCTGTTTCCGCTTTCCTCGCCGCCAGACGGGCGTCGCGAGCTGCGCGCGCGCGCTGCCTCGCCTCAGCACTTTCAGATAGGCGCCGGCTTTCGCGCACAGGATCGAAAGACGAGATCATGTCTACAAAGAAGTTCGCCATATCGAAGCCAGTGCTTTCGATACCCTTCAACTGATCGGCAAAGTAGAAAGCGAGAAGGGCCCCACGCTCATAGTCGTCGGCCAGCTTCGCTATGGCTTCGTCCTGAATCGCACTCATCGCCGCGCGTGTTTCCTGAACGATGCTTGTACGCGCTGCAGCATCTTTGGCCCGGTCCAGTCTGGCGCGAGCGTCGCGTGAAAGGGCTTCCAGCTTTCTAGACTCTTCGAATCTTGCGTCAGCTGCAGCCACAAGTGACCGCGAGACTACAATGAATACGTCCGGCGTGACTGTCTCGCCGGCTTTCTCACGCTCGCTGATGATCTGTTTGATTTGTTCCCGACGCTCTGCGATGGACTGATTAAACCTAAGCGTCAGTGGGTCCATCACATACTGGAGATAGGCTCGCCTGAGTTCTGATGAGACTGGATCCGTTCCCTCCGGAACTATGGCGTAATATTCATCTCCAATCACTCTGAAGTTAATTGCGCCCGGGGCCCCCAGTAAATCCGGTGTGACAATGAATCGCCGCAGGTGTTCGCGAATCGAATAGGTTTTAGGGGCGTTCTTTTTGTTTCCGCTCGTGGGCGCCTTAACGACTACCCGCTCAGAGGAAGAGATGATCGGTCGCGTGTGCAAGTAAGTGAGCACCGAGCGAATCAGTTCGGCAGCAGGCGGTCGCAAGCGATCACCCTCGGCCTGGTACGCTCGAGTGTAAGAAACCATTCTCTCGTCGATACCTGAACGTCGATAAAACTCTCGCAGCAAGGGAGCAAAGTCGAGCACCTCTAATAATCCGGCAGGCAGGTCATCAGATCGCTCAGGCGCGTCGAGGCTAGGAGGTGGGCCAAGGGCCAGGGCAAGTGAAACATAACGTGCCGCCTGATCAGCCGCCGTAGCTGGTGCCGGAAGTTTGTTGCGTTCATAAAACGTCCGCAACCGGCCGCGAAGCTCAGGATCCAATGTCTCGAGATCCTTTCTCACCTGGCTCCGGAAAGCTGATGGTTGTCTACCTGGAGGAACAGGATCAAAGCCGGCGGCCTCCAGCGCAGCCATCATAATGATCAGTCTTGGATCAGCCTGAAACTCAACTCCATACTCGGCCAGGTCGAAACCTGCGGCTGGTCGCTGAGCAGTGGAACCGGAAGGACGGGGTGGCGGAGTTGGACTTGGGGTGGCCTGCGAATATGTAGTAACGGTCGCCAGTGACAATGTGGAAATCGATATAAGAAGAGTAAGGAATAATTGAAAGTATTTCTTCATAAAAGACCATGTGCACGAGAATTTAAAAGTTGAAGGAGAAGTTAAAGATGCGATTGACGATCCTCCAGATGCCTAGAGCGCAAAGCGCCTGGCAGTAGCCCGACTGTCAAGGAGGGCTCCTCAAGCACCGTCAGATCTGCGAAGGTGAGAGCCTCTCACCGAGCACTCCTTGACTGTCGGGCTATTGCCCCGCTTCTTGCCTTCGTTTTCGATGCCTGCGCAACAGCCACAATGTTAATGGATACGCCAATACTGAACAAACCACCGAAAGCACTGTAGCGCCCAAAGCAAAGGGTTCAACGACATACCAACTTTGCACAAAGATCTGGGAGTAGTAATCGCTGCTCAGGAGGCGTGGGTTCTTTAATAACTCAATGCCATCGGCTGGAATGCTCAAAGGCCGGCCGAGCAAAAAAGCTCCCACCGCATAAGAAGCGATAATAATGGGCACCAGCGTGAGAAATGGATTATTCAGGAAGGTTCCTGCGTAGATGGCGATCTTGTTGAAGCGGAACAGGAATGCGATCAGAGTGGCGGCGATAGTGTGAAGACCAAGAAAAGGCGAGAATGCGATGAAAACGCCGATCGCAAAAGCAAGCGCCGTCCGCTCGGGTGGATCATCAATAGCGAGCAGACGGCGAAACGTGGCACGAAACATAAAAAGTTTCGAGTTTCGAGTTCAGAGTTTCGAGTTGGAACTGACGAACCCGAAACTCGAAACCCGAAACTCGAAACTGCATTTAAAACTATTCAAAGCCTCAGCTTCGTTGTCGTAAGAGTCAAAGACGGTCAAGAGCTTAGTGATAACCAGTAGATCCTGAATCTTGTCAGTAAGGTTCAACAACTTGACCTGCCCGCCTTGACGGCTAATCGTGGTGTAGTTTGCAATCAATTCTCCGATGCCGCTGGAGTCCATGTACTTCACGCCGCCAAGATTGAGCAAAATCTTTTTCTTGCCCTCGTCAGCCAGCCGGCGAGTGGTATCGCGCAAGGCGAGGCTCCCTTCACCCATTCTCACGGGCCCGTTTAAATCAAGGATGGTGACGTCACCTGCCTGTCGTTCCTTTAACTCAAGCTCTGCCATGACTCAATCTCCATTAACCGCTATTTGATTGCGTAAACCCTGGTCAAGATCTTATTTGAATCCGTTGAGGGCTTCAGACTCGCTCTCGTATACGTCAAAGACTGTGAGTAGTTTCGTAATAGTCAGCAGGTCCTGGAGTTTCTGGGTGAGATTTAGCAGCTTTAGTTGCCCGCCATCTTTTTCGATTGCCGTATAGCTGGAAACCAATTCCCCGATACCGCTCGAATCGATGTAGCCGACACCCGCGAGGTTCAACAGAATCTTTTTCTTACCTTCCTCGAGCATACGACGGACAGCAGTGCGCAGCGCCACGCTACCTTCACCTATGGTGATCTTTCCTTTCATATCAAGCACGGTGACATCTCCTGCTTGACGCTCTTCAATATTCAACTCAGCCATGTTACGAGATCTCCTTTTTCAATTAACTCGCCTTTTGATCATGTGCACCGTCGTGCCGCCTGTAGGGGAAATGGACCAACTAACTTCGTCAAAGAAGTTCCGCATAAAAAATATGCCCCGGCCGGAACTCTTCAGGAGGTTTTCTTCTTTGGTCGGATCTAAAATGGTTTCGGGATCGAATCCTTGTCCCTGGTCGTGAACGCTGACTTCAAGCGAATCGGGCGAATTGGTTATATTGACCTCGACCAGTTTTGTTTCGTCGAGCTTGTTACCATGAATAATCGCATTAGCCATGGCTTCGCGGACCGCCATATCAATTCCAAACGCCGCGTCGTCGCTAATGCCTGAGCGGGTAACGAGTTCGGCAACTGCGGTGGCAGCTTTATCAATAGCCTCAACACGGCTGGGCAACGAGAGTTCTGTGGTCTCTGAAGTCACTGGTAAAAAGCATGGCCTGCCCAAGAGCCACTCAACGCTGACCTTGGTTGTGCTTGGAACTACCTAAAAGCTACGAGGTTGGAGGGTTTAACACGCTGGCCGCCCGGATGTCAAGAAAATGGCCAAA
>DASSCG010000229.1:0-2985 GCA_035697925.1 Pyrinomonadaceae bacterium | reverse complement strand
CACAGCAAGTGTTTGCGGATGTGCAGGAGGCAATAGCCAAGGCCCGCAATGAGCCCAACAACTTCGAGGCGCAGATGAAAGCTGCTGAGCTTTACTATCAGATTCAACGTTACGATCAGGCAATCGAGTACCTACTCAAGGCTAATCAACTGAAGCCGGACAGCTTTGAGGCAGTGGTAGCACTGGGCCAGGTTAATTTAGACGCTGAACACTATGACACGGCTGAGAAGTGGTACAGAGCAGCGCTAATGAAGAAACCAGACGATAAGAGGGTCCTGGCGAGTTTGGCGTTCACCGCCTTGCAGAAAGGCGATGCATCAGCGGCCAGTAAAGCAATCGACGACTTGGCCAAGGTCGACCCGAACAATGAAGACTTGGCCCAGTTTCGTGAGAGGTTAACGAGTCTGAAATCTGGCGACAAACCTAAAAGCTAAGTCGTAGCGCGCCTCACAAGCTGCGTCCTTCACTTCGCGCGTTCATACTGAGCTCAAGGCTCGATGGCCATGCGCAAAACATCCCGCATGCGAGTTCTCTCGATCGTTCCATCCTTGCGCACAACTACGATTTGATTGTTCTCCACTGTCACCCGTCGAATACTACTCATAAACCGCTCGACGACTGTTCCATCTTGCATTTGAATCACCAATCGAGGTCCGGAGAGTGGTTCCGGTACCGGAGTTTGCTCGCTCGGGGCAGGATTTGCGCTGCCGCGCCTTCCTGACCGCCGTGGGGCACGGCTAGTTGTGCTTGGAGTTGTTTCCGCAGCGGCCGGCTCCTCGGGGGTTGCAGTTCGAGATGGACCGGTTCTCGTGGTAGTGGTGGGCGTGCTTCTTCTGCCGGCAGGCACTCGTCCCCTTCTCCGCGGAGCTGGCGTGGTTGCAGGCGGCTCTACAACAGTATCAGAGGGAGCAGGAGTAGCGGTCGGGGTTGGGGACTCATCGGGAGTGGGCTGCGGAGTCGGCGCCGCAGCCACTTCTTCTTTTACCGCTGGTGGTTCCGGCAGCCGAGCTCCAACCGAAGACACGCGTTTTGAACCCCTGCGGAGAGTCGCTTCTGTTTCAGGCGTGGAAGTTGGAACTTCGGCCAATGTGGGTTCGGCAGAACTTGGTACAAAGGAACCACCAAACCTGATTTCGTATATACCTCCCTCATCGTCGGGACTGCGAGCTTCCACGCGCAGAATTAGATCTTCCCGTTTTCGTAAGAAGATGGATCTTGTGACCGGCGAGGTGCTTTCGGCATAGAGCGTAAATTTTAACAACGGGCGGAGGCTTCCGGCTGTAAACAGATCGACATCGCCATTCAGGTTGTGACTTCTAACAGTAATCAAGAAATCGCCGGGCATTCCCGCGAAAGCGTAATAATGATCCGTTAATCGCGAGTCGCCGAGATCCCGAGCGGCAATCGTCCCTGCAACTTCATTTGTACGGACCGGTGAGGGAGCGTTGATATCTATCGATTGGGCTAATACGACGTCGGCGGCCAAACAGGCCATAAATATCCAAACAATGGAGCGCGCTCCAAGCGGCAAGAGCTTTAATGCAAATGATAGTGATCTCTCTAAAGACAACATCTTAATCAGTTGGAAAAATCCTGGCCTTCAGCGAAGGGAGAATATCAGATTTTCAGCGGAACCTAACAGAAGGGCAACGAGCTGTACAGATGCATCACAGAGTGAACAGTTTCTGCCAATACAACTGGAGAGCTTTACCTCAAAAGTATGACCCGACCGCTCTCATTCACCGCGGCTTCAGCCCGGTGACAAGAGGTAGTCGGAAAACCCAGAACTGTTTTAACTGTTTTGCCTCTGTGATCAGATGCTGGCTCCCTCAGGAGCTGCATTGACAAGCGGCTGGAGAAACCGTTGAAACCGTTCTCAAATTCTCCAGTGAACTTTTACCTAACATTTAATTGCGCGGTCCGTTACCTTCCACCCGATTGTTTCGTGACGCGCCGCTTTGCTTTATAGATCTTGAGGTCACTTCGGCATAAACAGTCTCGCCCGGTGCGTTACTCATAATATTGTTGACCACCACATTGTTCCACGAGTCGTCAATTTCAATAGCGCCGGTGCCGCCTGAGCCGCAGGACAAAAGTGTATTACCTCGGACGATCGCCCCAGTCGTTGCGGAATCCAGCGAAATTCCGCGGTTAACCCTTTGGACAAAATTCCGCTCTACTAAGACTCCGGGCGCGCCGCGCAGCAATATGCCGGCGTAACTTATGCGACCCCATGGAGCGGTGGGCGGACTTCCAATAATCCTATTAGCTATGATCCGAACATTTCGGAATCCGCGCGTAGGGCTCTGAGCATTGATGACTATGCCAGCATTGGTTTGGGGCCCGCCTGGACCGACTGGGGCGTCGGTTGCATCAATCAAGTTGTCCTCGATCAAAACATCATCAACCACATCACCCGCGTTCGGTTCTACATCTATGACAGCCGTACCTGGTCCTCCCAATAAGCCGGGTGCAATGAAACGGTTTTTTCTGACGATGGCACCGACGATGTTAGTCAATGCCAGGTTCTGACTAACCGAACCAGTGAAGAGATTGCTTTCAAACAGGATATTCCGAGCCGAATTTCCGCTGTCCGCAGTTCCGCCTGCTTGAAGAGCTATCGAATGAACGCTCTCAAACCAATTGTTTCTCGCCACGCAGTTTTCACAGTTCCCCAGGGAAACTGTCTGGGCCGCAGAATTGAAATCCTTTCTAGCCCCGCGGAAGTGACAACCCTCTACTCGCAACCTTTCATTCTTGCCCGCGTGACCGCTAATTCCCGATTTGCTCTGAACAATTGTAAAAACCGTCTGACCGGTACGGGCACTGTAAGCAACTCCCGGTGAAGCCTCCGGTGCATTGCCCTCTTCCAAAATTGAATCCCAACTCGCACATTCAAGTGTCGAATTGTTATCGAGGACGATCGCAGGTCCATCCACCTTAGAGGAATAGACGCCTTTTCCAAACAGCTTCAGCGTGTGGCCC
>DASSCG010000228.1:0-3661 GCA_035697925.1 Pyrinomonadaceae bacterium | reverse complement strand
GGCTCCACTCGTGCGAACGATTCCGGCATGAAGGCCTTGGAGAAGTCGAGCCGTTTTTCGCCGCCAATAATGTCTTCAATGCGCCAGCGCATGATTTCTGAAGACGCCAAAGTCGATTGATACGAATATCCGTGGTTCATTTGGAACACCTCCTTGGTTCCAGATAACAATTTCAGCGGTTTCGCCCGCCTTATTTGTACATGCGTAAAAAAGTTCGAAAAGGGATCACCCTGGGAAAAATAATTTCTCCCGCTAAGTTACTTGCCGATTTCCTGGCTTGAAACCACTTAAGAACACATGCCCGGTAATTGCCCGTCGGCACGAAGGAGGGAGTTTATCGTTGCGCGCGAGCCCGCAGATTCCATGAAGGAAACGTCAAGCCAGCGTCAACAAGAAGAAAAGAGAAGAGTTGAGTGGTGGCTGTAGAGACTGGAATCGCGGGTGTCATCTGCTGCACGGAAGGGCTGAACTCCTGGCCTCCAAACTAGTGTTCTTTTCGACTTTCTCCTGCCTCCTGCCGTCTGCCTCCTGTCCCCCGAATCGCGCAACCTCACTATCGCAGGGTACGCGCATTGCAGAGCTATGCTCGCTTACAGAAGCGTATCAATTCTGATCAAAGGGGATTACATGTCAGCAACACAAACATCATTCACGGGTAAGACTACATCAACCGACGATAGCAGTTCGCAAGTAGTGGCAAAGAGAGACGTTGCGGAGTCAATGCTAACAACGGTAGACAAATCAACTCAAAAAGCCACGGGCATCAGCCTGTTTCACCTTCTGACGTTAGGTTCAATTGGAGCTTCAATAGCGCTCTACTTAAGCGGTAGGGAAACAGCAGGAATTTTCATTGGGCTATGGCCACCCACATTCCAAGCGCTCAAGGCTGTGGTCGATAAAGGCAACGAAACGGCTTAATTGGATACACTCCTTCGCGCAAGCCATAAACACTTGCGCGAAGGCGGAAACTTGAGCGTTAAACTCCTTTGCCGGAATCAGAGGACACCACGAAAGCGAAAATACGAAGGCCAACATGAAACAAATCGCCATTATCTTTGTGGCCCTTTTCTTTTCGTCGAGTTGCGTGGTCGTGGGAGGATATAGCAGTGAACGCGGATGGTTTTTGTGGCCAGGAACTATCGTTATCTTCCTGGTGTTTGCTGTGTTGTTTTTCCTGTTCAAGCGACGCAGCTGAGCTGCTCGCGCTGACAAAATAACTTTGCACTTTCGTGAGAGGTCAACCCCAACAAGTCGGAATGGGTGGTGCGCTCTCAGAGCCCTTATGTAAAACAGTTGGCGCAAAGGTTGGCACATGCGGATTTGGTGTGTCACGGGCCGAGTATGCGCGCACTTTCCTCTGCGTTGAAATTCAGCACACCTTTTATCAACCACCGCAACTCATGACCCTTGAGCGCTGGCGCCAGCAAATGCCGGCGGACTTTGAGTTCACCCTCAAGGCGTGGCAATTGATTACCCACGACGCCAAAAGCCCCACCTATAGACGAATTAAACGGAAACTTTCGGAAGCTGAGAAGAAGGAAGCGGGATACTTTCGACCTTCGGAAATAGTAAAAGAAGCTTGGGAAGCGACGCTCGCATCGGCGAAAGCTTTAGAAGCCAAAACAATTCTTTTCCAATGCCCTGCCAGTTTCAAGCAAACGCAAGAAAACATAGCGAACCTGGAGAAATTCTTTAGCTCGATAGACCGTACGAATCTAAAGCTATGTTGGGAGCCGCGTGGAGATTGGAATCAAGAGCTACTTCGATCAATTTGTAACGGCCTTCGTTTGTGCCACGTGGTGGATCCGTTTGTGTCTAAGACGGTCACTCCAGACACATGCTACTTTCGACTTCACGGACGCGGAGGCTGGCGCTATCAATATGAGGCTAGTGAGCTTGAAGAGTTGGCATCGTATGTTCCTGGTGGGGAAGAGTCGTATTTGTTTTTTAATAACAGCAAGATGACAGAAGACGCTTTGAGATTCTGCAAGCTCGTGAGCTGAGCTCGAGTGGCACAAAACGTTTCAGTCATACTCGTCCGATCCCTGTACCCAGATGAAAGATTGAATGTCGATCAGGTCGCGCGGTTTCAAGTCCTTTAAATCGTGCCGCACACGCTCTGCGAAGTTGAGCAGACTCTCATACGTTTCCCACGAGGGACGTGACGAGTATTGGAAGTCGAACCCATATTCCCGAGCCGCTATGCGAGTAACATTTGGCTTTAGGAAAATGTGCGTTTCCGGCTGCGCGATAAATCCGAACACTGTAACCACGGGCCAGGTAAGTACTCTGGTCTGTTTGCGGGGCAGAGTCGACACAGTCTCACACCATCGATTGAAACGAGTCGAGATGCTCCCGGTGCCGTGAAGAAAGTCATACAGACCCTGGGAAAAGATTTTTGCGCCATTCTCACTTTTCACAGCATCCCTTAAGGCCATCTTTTCAAATGAAAACAGCAGGTTAGTACGCGATTCGATCCGCACAGCGTGGTTCGCAATATCGTCGAACTTGCCACGTCGTAAATGCGACCGAAAGGTGTTGCGGTCGAGAACTTGATTCCATTGCTCGTGAGCCTGCCATTTGTAATCTCGCTCCCATGCAACATAGGTTTCATCGCGAAATCCATCCGGAAAGATCCGAAGAAACTTTTTACGACATCGCAGAGCACCTTTAGTTAATTGAACCGATGGTTCGGATTTCGAAATTGCAGTTGCAGCAGAACTACCCATGATTATGCTCCCGCTTGTACGAGTCCAATACGCAAGACGACTCTTCCCGATGAAAATTGGTCGCATTGAGAAGAAATTCGGATTGTGATTCGGACACGGCAACACAGGTGCCAGACTTGTGGAACTGAGAATTGAGACCTGCGGACGTGCTGAGCCCTAATCCGCCCGGCATTTTTTAAACGCAAGCACCTGGGCAAATCAGAACTTCAGATCGGTTTTTCTTGGTGGAGAGGTTCGACCCTTCCAGGGTCGGAACCTTGAGTGCCGGATTTCCGGGGGCGTTGCCCCCGGCTATTAACTTCCACTCCTTCAGCGCGAAGAATCATTTCACATAAAATCCGGGTCTTCGGCTAAGGCCTTCACTGGGCCCTTGTCTTTGCTTCAGAGGAAAGGTCGCTCAGCAGCGGATCACGCTCAAACAGTGACAAATGCTTCAGCGAAAGTTTTGCATGAGCAATTATTCGTCACGTCTGTGCGCCGGCTAAACGGACAAGTTCTCGCTTAGCCCACTTAATCAAGGTCCGAATCGGTGGCGATACTCGCCGGAAACGATAAAGGATTTCACCATTTCTGCACTCACGAAGTTTCCGCCCAACTGATTCAGCTTTGTGAGCCAGAAATCATAGCCCGTGTAGTCTGAGTCGGGCGCATCATTCGGATTGCGTCGCAGATAGCCGAAGTATTGCATCAGGACAAATGCGCGATTGAATTCAGAGTTATTGAGATCCGAGTCTTCGGCTACGGCCCTCAGCACCTGGCCTCTCGTCTTCGCCCCAGAAGTAAGGTCGCTCACCAGCTGATCACGCTCCGACTGTGACAGGGGATTCCCGGCATTAGTATTCATCGTGTCCACGAATTGAGCCGGCGTCATCGTCGTCGGATAGGCATTGGTAAAACTTGGTCGCTGCACAAACGCTGTGGTGAAAGCCTGC
>DASSCG010000227.1:0-6793 GCA_035697925.1 Pyrinomonadaceae bacterium | reverse complement strand
CACGATTCCAGCAGCGTGTGCTTTCGCCAGGCCTTCAGCGACGTGCTGCAGATAACGTAAGAGTTTGGGTAGCTCTGTCTGTCGCTGGTGAATGAGTTGTCGCAAAGTGAGGCCGTCAACGAACTCCATCGCAATGAAGTTTGTTCCCTCGCGCTCGCCAATCTCATATATATGCGCAATGTTAGGATGATTAAGTGCGGCTGCTGCCGTCGCTTCCTGTTTGAATCGACGCATCCGATCTCGATTTGAGGAAACGTCAGAAGGCAAAATTTTTAATGCAACACTGCGATGAAGCTCATTGTCTTCTGCGAGATATACTTCACCCATTCCGCCTTCACCAATCTTCGAGCGGATTTCGTAGCGGCCCAGATGTGTACCTGCGGAAAGGGTCATCGGTTGACGCGGAGGAATTCTATACGAGTTATCGCAGCCCGCAAAAATTTAAGTGTTAATTGTGCGCTTGCTAGATAATAGGTCGGGTGTGAGTGAATTGGAGGGACTATGAGACAGCGTTTGGCTATCGTCGTGTTTTGCCTCTTGACTGTCTTACCGAGTCATGTGGTCCAGGGATCTGGTGCGTCAGCTGCAAGCGACGCCGGGCGTCAGGCGGACTTGGACGGCATCGAGAAATTCCACCAGCGAGATATAAGCGCTACTCTGTCGCGAGATCCTGTTGCCCTGACGAATTTGTGGACCGATGACGCTGTGCGCCTCAGGGCCGCACCGGCGGAGGTTGGCCAAACAGTTCTCCGAGAGAGCAACCAACGCTGGACCGCTTTGCTAGATGTCAAAGTGCTGAGTTACGTTCCAGAAACCACAGACTTGACGATACTCAACGGCTGGGCAATCGAATGGGGCTACATCACTGGTGAGTTACAGCACAGTCGAGTTCCCCGACGCGCCGCCAAACAAAGTGTCTTCGACTCTAAAATTATCTTTCGCCCACAGTTAAAATCTTGTCCTTGTAAATTACTGCAAAGAGTCTCTGTGCCATATCCCCGTCGATCGATTTGAGCAAGCCATACTGCTCCAGCGCCAACGCTCGCTTACCGCGCTGCAGGTAGAGAATGGCCAGATTGTTGTGAGCTTCAGCCAGATCTGGCTTGAGCAGCAGCGATTGCTTGTAAGATTCGATGGCCTGCTTCTGACGACCAGCCTTGCTGTAAACGTATCCGAGATTGTAGTGCGCCTCGGCTATGCTTGGCTTTGAGCGGATCGCTTGCTGCAAAGATTCTATTGCTGCGCTGTAGTGCCCCAGCGAAGCCTCAGCCATTCCCAGGTTGTTGAGGGCTTCGGGATAATCTGGCCTTAGCCGTATCGCCTGGTGATAAGCCGCGATTGCATCATTTACTCGGCCTGCATCAGCGTATACATAGCCCAAGTTGTTATAGGCCTCGGGGTAGCCGGGTTCGAGTTGACGGGCATGCTCAAAAGTTTCAAGCGCTTCGGCCCGCCGGCCCAGCTTAAAATAGGCAAGGCCCAGGTTGTTGTAAGCGTCGCTTAGATCTGGTTTAAGGCGAATGGCTTCTTTGCAGCACTCGACGGCCTCCTCGTTACGACCCATCATGGAATAAGCAAACGCCAACTCAACCAGCGAGTCAGCGTGATTCGGCTTCAGTTGAAGCGCACGCTTGAAACACTCAATTGCCTCTGCGTAGTGTTCGGTCTTGTTGTAGGAAACGCCGAGGTTGTGGTAGGCGCCCGTGAAGCTCGGGTTAAGCCGTACTGCTTGCTTGTAAGATTCGATTGCCAGGGTGAAACGACTCTGGGTCTGGTAGATGCAAGCAAGGTTGTAGTGGGCCATGGCGAAATCAGGCCAGAGTGCAGTCGCTTGCTTGAGCAAGTCGATTGCTTCTTCGTATCGACCGGATTCTGCATAAGCGGCGGCCAGGTTGTTAAGCTGAGCAGCCTCGTTCCAGGCCTGACCTTGGGATTGGCTTGCCTTGCCAACTGCGAGCGCCGGCGTGACCAGCGCAACAAAAAGCGTCACCGCGAGCCATAACAGTTTCTTTCGTCTAATCATGGTCTTACTTACCTCATAACTGTTTCACTTCACTTAAAGTACCTTCCAATGAGCCGAGTATTCCCGCAGTTTTTCCGGACGCAACGAGCGAGTGACCAACGATCAAAATGCCATTCCAAACGCGACGACACTCCCCCAAACAGGGCGGCTTTGGGAGCCGCCCTGCCTACGCACGCCCCCTACGTGTGTGAATGAAAGGCTCTAGAAAACGTAACGAAGCTGGAATTGCCCAATGCGCCCAGCGTTCACGTTACCGATGTTTAGGTTGCCGGAATTGAAGCGGAAATCGTTGAAAGTAGTGTCCGTCACGTCACCAATTCCGGGAGCAAACTGCGGCGTGTTGAAGGCGTTGAAGTAATCAAAGCGGATTTCGAACCGGTTGGTGTCAGACCCATAGAAGCCGGTGTGGATCGCTTTCGTGAGACTCAGGTCAAGCCGGTTCTGCCTGGGGCCGCGCAAGATATTCCGCGCGGCAAGATTGGTCCGAATTGACTCGCTCACCAGGAAACGAACATCTTCCGCGTTGACTGGATTGCCATTGACATCGGAGAAACCCGTGCGCGAAGTCACGCCAGAGATAAAGTTCTCGGCAATGAAGTTCGAGAAACCAACCGAGCTCTGGGGCGCATTCGGATTGCTGATAGCCGGACGGTCGTTGAAAGCGTTCCCGTCGCCGTTGAGATCAATGCCGCCAACAAATGGAGTCTCGACGTTGCCGGACTGCAGGCGATAGGTTCCGGCTATTGAATAGTTACCAAGCAGCGCGTGGCCGAATCCCGATTTCAAGAGACTCGGAACCTCGTAGATAAAGGTGGCAACGAAACGATGCGGCACATCAAACGACGCACGGCTTCGATCCACTCTTCGGTTGAATGGATCCGAGCCGATGCTGCTCCCCCCAGTCGTAGCGAACACCTCGCTGTTTACATCGTCGATTGCGTGCGAGTAGGTGTAAGCAAATCGCAGCAACAGCCCACACTTGAAGCCGCGATCAAGCCGCGCTTGCAGCGAGTTGTAACTTGAGTCGCCGCCATTTGTGCGCGCGATAACTGACCCACGATTCTGGAAAGCACGAATGAGCGTGTTAAAGCCGCCGATACCAGGGTTCAACTCTTCGTTTATAAATAGACGTGTACCGCGCGAGCCTACGTAAGCAACATCGCCAATCAGGCTGAACGGCAACTCACGTTGAACGCCGAAGTTGTAGACGTATGTCTGCGGATTTACCAGGTTGCTGGGAATCGTGTTTATGGTGGCAAGAGGATCGGGACTGCCGGTAGTTGGCAGCGAGTCCACACCGAACTTTGCAATGCCTCGAGGATCCGTATCAGCGGGCAAAGAAGCGCCAAGATTCGTTACCCCAAACGAGTTTGGGACGGTGGCTGCAGTGTTGCTCAGTATATTGTTGAAAAAGAAATCGTAGCTGACCGCAAAGCCGCCGCGAATCACCGTCTTGTTCTCGCCAAAGAACCCTTTAAGGATGCGAGGCTGGTAAGCGAAACTTAATCGAGGCGCAAAGTTATTGTTGTCGCGCTGCTGGCGCACAACGGTCTCTACTGGCTGATCGAATCCACCAAAAGCAGGAAATCGAATCGCGTTGAAGGGTGTTCCGTAATTCTCATAACGCAGGCCGAGATTGAGTGTCAGATTTTCTCTGACCCTCCACGTATCGTTAATGAAGTAGTTCTGATAGAACGCGTTGGGAAAGATTGTCGGGCTGCCAAACTGAATCGCGGCGCCGCCTCCGCCACGGCCCGAGAACTGATCAACGAAGTTTCCGAACGAATTGAATCCGCCGCCGCCTGCGAACGTTAGAATTCCGCGAGAGTTGAAAGGAATATCTTGCGTCGAGCGTTGGACGTTCAAGTCCGCGCCAAAACGCAGCGTGTGATTGCCGGCAGTGTGCGAGATAGTGTCCTGGAACTGATAGTTGTTGAAGAGGCGGCCTTGTGGAAAGCCTGTCGGCAGACCGACTGACGTTATACCCTGGCCCAGGCCTGCACCCGTAAATGAAAAGACTGGGCCGGCCAACCCAACCTCCGGGTCGCGCGGCGCAAACTCCACATTGAATCGACCGTAACCGAAGCGAAACTCGTTGGTGGTGCGAGTTGAGAAACTACGCGTGTAGTTTGCGTAGAAATTTTGCACGCGGCTCGGCACATCAATTTCAAACCCAGGAAACGGCGCGCTTCCGGGAAACTGGTTATTGAAGGCCTGATCATCAAGAACGTACCGGAACGCCATGCTATCTTTTTGAGTAGGCGTCCAATCGACCCTCGCCAGGTATTGGTTATCGTTGACCGGCTGTGTGCTGCTGACTGTGGTCTCACCAAAGTCGATGTTTGGACGCCCGTCTCCCAACGCCACGCTGGATATCTCGCGCTCACCTCGGAGGTTGCCCACGATGCTCAGATAACGATCGAGGTTGGGATTCGTACCTAATGGAAACAAGGATCGAAGAGTATTAAAGCCTGAGGCCGTTGGCACCCGAACTCTCGCGTCCGTTCCAGAGCGGAATCGATCGCCTTGATACGTGCCAAAGAAGAACAGCTTGTTTTTCTTGATTGGACCACCCAGCGAAAACCCAAAGGTGTTCTCAACGGCTACCGGCTTTCGCGTGCCGTCAGCTCTCTGGCTCGCCGTCAGGGAATTGAAGGCACTGTTGTTGAGCACGTCATAGACTGAACCGTGAAACTGATTCGTACCGCTACGAGTAACTATATTGACAACAGCGCCGCCCGCCCGGCCGAACTCCGCTGAATAGTCAGACTGCAGCACGGTGACCTCACCGTAACCATCGCGCAGAGCCGGTATATAGAACTGGCCGGCGATGGAGTTATCGTTGTTGTCAAGGCCGTCGATCAACTGATTGTTAGCTCGCGCTCGCAAACCGTTAACCGAGAACTCGTTTCCCTGCACGAATCCGCCTGCAAGCGGGCCGGGATCGACAACCCCCGGCAAAGTGAAAACGATGCTTGCGGGATTTAAGGCCGGTGTAGGCAGGTCAGTGATCTCACGCCTGCTGAGTGTGTTGACGCGAGCGCCGTCCTGAGTCTGAAGAATCACATCATCTCCCGATGTGACAGTAATGACTTCAGAAGGCATTCCAATCTCAAGTTGAAACTGAGCTTCAGTAGTTTGCGCAGCTGTAACGATCAAGTTCTCGCGTGTCACAGTCCTGAAGCCGGCCTGACTGACCTCTATTTTGTACGTGCCCGGATCAACTGCATCGAAGCGGAAGCTTCCGTCGGATGCAGAAACGGTGTCTCGGCTAGCGCCTGTGCTTATATTGGTGATCTTGATGTTAGCCCCAACGATGACGGCACCATTGGGATCAAGTATATTTCCTACAACGAATCCCTTACTGGTTTGTCCCAACACACTGGAACTAAGCAGCAGAGAAATTAGAAGAGTGGCAATGAGCCTGAGGTTGATTGTTGTCACGACAGTAGTCTCCTTAATCGCAATACGGAATTCTCTAATTTAGGGGAGACCGACCGAGCCGCACTTTCATATCCGCGGCAGTTATCGATAATGCCTGAGCATCATCAGCCTTTTAGCCTGCGCTTTGTCGTCGAGGCTGTTTTCATCGAACGGGAATGAGTGGGAGGTAATCTATTTCGCTTATTGCTCGTGACCTTCGCGAACTTACGCGGCGCTGCATAGCGAGTCTCTTTTTAATCATCAATCGTCTTCTCATGATTCTGAGTTTCCCTCCGATAGCGTCGTCAGCAAACCGCTTGCGGCTGAAGCTCAAGATTTTTTGATTGAACTCGGGACTGATGACGAGGGTTTGGTCCTTTCTTGAGCAGCAGGCGCAGCTTCATTCGAGCTTTATGTAGTTGCGACTTCGAAGTTCCAATAGCACAGCCGAGCATCCGCCCAATCTGTTCGTGCTCGTACCCTTCTACATCGTGGAGAATGAACACCGCCCGATAACCGGGGGATAGCTGCCTTACAGCTGCTTCCAACGAAATGCTATTGACAAGGGACATTTGAACTCGGTTGTGTGCCACGCATGGTCTCTCAGCGATCGCACCGTCTTCAGTAGTCTGTTCCATCCTCACAACAGGTTTGCGAAAATGCATTAGGACCTGGTTGACTGTGAGCCGGTGAAGCCAGGTAGAAAAGGATGCCTCGCCGCGAAACGTACCAATCTTGCGGAAGAGCTGAACAAAGACCTCCTGGGCCAGATCCTCGGCGTCAGACCGGCTTCTAGTCATGCGCAGACAATGAGAGTAAACGCGCGTGTGATACCGGCTGTAGATCTTTTCAAAAGCCTCGACGTCGCCGGCGGCTGCAAGTTGTACTTCTTGAAGTGATCCGTTCATCAAGCCGGAAGGTTAGTCCTCGCCGGTGAGGAAGTCATAAACTTGCTGTAAATGTGCCGTAACGTTTCGGTAACGCAAGTGAAGGTAAAATGGTGATGAAACCATGCTTCGGGATCACAACCTGCACGCAGAACCAGGGATGGCTCTTGTGTTTGCTGACTTCATTGAGCACGTGTGCATGAAAGCAGGCGAGGACTCCGTAAGGTTTGGTAATTGATGAGAGGTGTGAACGGATTAATCTTCGATCTCTCTTAATCCAGCGTCCGCATATATGCAATAACAAAGAGGGCGCCAAGGATTAGGTCCACTAATCCAGCTCCCAGCATCGGCAGGCTTACGCGGTTAAGTACGAACAGGAGAACCACGGCGATCCCAAAGCTCCCTTTCTCGATGATCGCCGGGATCATCATGGGCCGATATCGAACCGGATCCTTCGCCA
>DASSCG010000226.1:0-3826 GCA_035697925.1 Pyrinomonadaceae bacterium | reverse complement strand
TAAGATGGCCTTCCCCCGTACCCCGGAAAGATTTGCTATTGGAATTCAAAGTAGATGGAGCCACTGAAGGATCCTGGCCCCTGATTGCTGTACGAGACCGTTCCGTAGAGCACTGCCGAGCCCTTCAGATCAGCCATACCTTGAGTTCCGCCGTTGATTAGCAGTTTAAGCTCGATCGTTCCCGTCCCGGTTTTGTCCCAGGTGATCGCGCCAGCCTCGATGACACCGAAAAGCACACCTTGATATGGATCTATAGCGATCGGTCTCAACGTTGAGAGGTTACTCGTAGCATAAACGGGAAGAGTCCAAGCACCGCCAGTAACATCACTGACTGTTCCTGGTGCCCTCGCACCGTAGTAGTCCATAGACAAGGTCAAGTTCCCGGGAAATGTTCCGGTTGTTCTTGCGTAACACATCCAACCGTAGGCTTCCCCTGATTCCTGGTGTCCAGCAGAGATCTCAATTCCATTGAAGGAAACAACAGCTCCTTTCTGCGCTTTCACTGAGTTCGCAAAAAGGACCGTCAATAGGACCGCCACTGTAAAAGCCATAAATTTCGATTTCATGATTGATTACTCCTTTACTTTTGGCGCCTTCCAAACACCCTGAACGGAGTGCCGCCTATCCCGCCCGCCGCTGCCCTTTGGCCCATGACTTTAAAATGTGTTTGCGTCACATAGGCTCGGCCTCGTGGGGTGTTATGACAATTTTTCAAACATCAATGGCGGGAAGCCAATATGTATGTGCGAAACAAAGCGCAACTGTTATGCCGCTTGGGAATCGCTGGAATTAACGCTGTGAGGAGGGCTTTACGTGGAGTTTCTCCCATCGAATTGAGCAAAATCTCTCACTAGCACAGACTCGTGCGTCGCCGTAGGTAACAATTGCTTAAAAACGTTCCTGAAACTGGTGATTTGACGGTGAGGCACGTCCGTTGCCCTTGGCACGAGCGGAGGTATTTATGTTGTTAACGATAGACCCAACTTCGGAAAGCCCTAATCAGTCTTCAGCTTCTGGTGAAAAAGGTCCGGTTGCACTTAAACGAGAGGATGGCCTTGAATCCGGCTCATTCCGTTTCAATTGGATGGAAGACCCAGTTCACGAAGTTGAGCTAGCCAAACTTCTGGCTTTCGACACAATCGTTGTAAGAACGCTCAACAGTGATTATCGGATCTTTCTACTAGACCCTGAGACCGGTCGGGCAGTGCTGGCGGGCGGTCCACTCAATGAAGCCACTGAAGGGACCGTGTTTGGTTCAAGTTTGGGCGAGTCGCTAAGACTAGGATGGCTTGAGGTGGGAATGCGCTTCGAGGCCTATGCCAACGACAGGTACATTCGCTCCTCGCCTGTCCAATCGCTTTACGTTCTACATCAAAGCCCATCGCAGCAATGCCGGGCTGAAACCCCGGTATAAATTAGACTTTTAAGTAAACCGAGGCGGAAGGTTGTCCAGTTCTTGCTTGAGACGCTGACCTAGCCTGTTAACTGTTGCCTCATCGAACAGGACCGTGGGCCACCTATAAGCTCGCTCTTCTTCCAGCACGTTATGAAGTTCGAGCCTCTCTCTGATTGCATTCATACGACTCCGGATTTCATGAATTTCTAAATCGTGGCGGTTCTGGCCGAGAGCAATTTCGCGCATAGCCTTTATTAATGTCGCCAGCTCTTTCATGAAGTAGTCATGATCGGAACGCAGACGCGAGAGTAAGTCGTGCGCCTCTTCAGAAGTTGGTAGCTTACCTTTTCCCGAAAAAAGCGTGTCAGTCGTGTTGGCGAGGGCCGGAAAGAGATGCAAATTTTCGGCGCGAATGTGAATTGCCAGTCTGGCCCAAAACAAATCGAGCAACTTGAAAGCCTCTGAAACGTCAAGTTGTTCGAGCTTCGCGTCGAGTTCAACCAGTAATCGGCCCAACTCCTCGTGATCGTGTGCCAATAAAGATTCGACCGAATTCTTCATCGCTTCACGTAACCCGAACTCGTGAAACGTCGAGACGCGGGACGCCACCAGAAAATTAATGTAAGCGTAATCACGAAACAGATCCCGGAGGCGACCACAAGCGGCAATAAAGGCGAAAAGCGACGCGCAAGTGCAGCTTCAACTGCCGCAGCGAGAATCCAGAGCTGCGCTACATTAATCATTACCAGCAGAATCAGGCGCGCTTGAGCCACCGCCGTTCGCCCTTCACCAGCAAGGTTGTGAATTGGAGGCCGTTTCTGCTGATTGTTCTTGTTTTGCATATCTCCTCTTTGTCTTACACCGAATGTTCACCGCTACTTGCTTCCCTGCCGATAGCCCAGACCTCTCCGCCAGGACGCACTTCCAGCTTGATTGGATCAAGCGGTCTTGGCGGAGGACCATACAAAACATTTCCGGTGCTTGCATCGAACGCGCCATCATGGCAGGGACACTCGAGACGTTGGTGCGCGCGTTCGAAATAAACCGGACACGAAAGATGTGTGCACTTCTGCCCAAAGGCGTGAACCTCACCATCAAGAGTTCGGATCAGAATCGCTGAGTCCTTGGCGGTCGGATAATGGAAATTAAGAGCGGAGCCTGGAGCTAAGGCTTCCGCTCCCTCAATCTTTGAAGGCGAAAAGTATTGAGTTGTGCGCGCGTCAAGCGCCGCTTTGCCGGCGAAACCCGCCGCCCCCACAAACAGTGCGGCTGAAGTTAACCCGAGGAAATTGCAAAACTCGCGCCGCGTGACTTGCGCCTCTTCTTCACGGTCGTAGGGAAAATCGCGTTGATGCGGAGCAGTGGCCACGCGCACATCGTTCTCATCGGACCGCGTGTCAGCCAGGACTTTGTCGATTGTTTTGCTGAGATTAGAACTCATTGCTTTTATCCGTTTGTTCAACTTGAAGATCGATCCAGGATTCGCTTGACGGTTGCTGCTCGGTTTTTAAACGCCCTTCAAACACCCCGCAGCCGTCGACCTCAACCTCATCAGCCTCAGTAGGCAGCATTAGGTAAACCTTTGTCTCGACTTTCTGGTTACCAAAGACGTGCGCATTCACCGGCTTAGTTCTCCGCAGCGGCACGATGTCTTCGTACTTGCCAAAAGAGATTGCGCCCGTCGGGCAAACACTTGCACACATCGGTTTCAAGCCCTCGCTCGAACGATCGAAACACATATCGCATTTCATCTGGAGGTGCATTTCGGTGTTGTACTTTGGAACCCCGAAAGGACATGCATTGACACAGTTGCGGCAGTCGAGGCAACGCGGTTTGAGCGCCGAAAGCACCACACCCTCGTCGGTAGTTTTGATTGCATCAGCCGGACAAACCAGCGCGCATGTGGGTTCGACACAATGCATGCAGACCGTGGGCATTGTGGCCGTGGTCTCAGATCGATCCAGGTGGTCCACATATATCATCGAATAGCCCTTATGCGTTCCACACTCCCGGCATGCCGCCACGCAAGCCCGGCAGCCGATGCAACGCTGGGGATCGATGAACATTGTTTCGTCCATAGTATTTGTCCGTGGTCAGTTGTCCCTAGTCTGGTCAGTTGTCAGTTGTCCGTGGTCAGTTGTTAGTGGTTCGTGTCAGTTCGTGTGATTTCGTGGATCGTTTTATGCCGGTAGTCAGAGATACGATCCACGAAATCACACTAAACAACACGAAAAGAACTACAGACCACTGACCACCGACTACTGACCACTGACTACTGACCACTGACCACTATCTAAACTCACTCCTCGACATACCCTTCCGCTTCTCCCCCAAAATTGGCAGCTGCCTGGAGTGAATCTTCTCAATGCGCGCCGCGCATGCTTTGAACTCGGGGATCTTGGACGTTGGATCCAGCACCGGGTTCGTAAG
>DASSCG010000225.1:0-6074 GCA_035697925.1 Pyrinomonadaceae bacterium | reverse complement strand
TGCAATATCGTCCCAGGACGCGTACAAACTCCGCCAAATGCTCGGTCTTATCTCCATCCATCACCACACCACTTCGGTGTTCGAGGGTCCAAGTGGAGCCGCCAGGTTCGAGTATCACGGCATTTCCGCCGAGTTCATGAATGCCTACTTGCATTGAAGCTCGAGTGCGCAGGCTGGGATTAAAGAAGACAAGCGCGATTGAGCGGCCAGTCAATGGCTGAGATTTGTCAACGCCCCGCTTGAACTCTAGAGCAGCATCGATGAGTCGCTGCAATTGCTCGCGCGAGTAATCGACAGTGGTCAGAAAGTGCTTCATTTCTTCACTAACCCTGAAAGGGTTGAATTGAATAGCCGTGGGCGAGCGTTTCGCGACGCCCACGGGTTAGCGTCAATACAGTTCTGACCCTGAAAGGGTCAAATATTCAGCGCTGGAGAGTTCGACCCTTTCAGGGTCGGAACTTGATTGGCGCAATTCCGGGGGCGCTGCCCCCGGCTACTAACTTCCACGCCTTCGGCGTGAAGAATGATTGACGCCTTCGGCGTAAGGATAAGTGCACGCCTTCGGAAAGAACGATTGGCGCCTCAAGCGGTCAAACCAGTTTCGACCGCGAGGGTGAGTTCTCACGCGCTGGCCGAAGCCGAATTAGGCCAGACCGATCGAACAAACCCGAAGACGCTGATCAAAAACCAAAACGCCTCCATCAGAAAAGCGGACAGGTTAAAATCGAATACCAGCGAAATCATAACCAGGAAGGCACCTAACGCATTCAGCAGTGAATAAGCCGGCGCCGAGCTGGGAAGTTTGTTGAGTTGTAGTAACAGATACGCAATTACGATCACTACAACACCTAGAAATCCCATCAGATCAAACCAACTTAGATTCACGTTCACGCCTTCCTTTTCGAGCCGAAGCCATCAAGCACACTCTGAAGCTCGCTAGCAAACAGATCCATCGCTGAGGCACGGAGACAGAGTGCGGGTAACAGTCGCAAGACGTTTGGATCACTCGAAGTGCCAGTAATGACTTTTCTCTCCAACAGTCCTTTATGGATCGGGGCAGCTTTGTCGTTAAACTCTATCCCCAGTAAGAAACCCAATCCTCTCACGTTGGATATCTGCGGTATCTCGGCCATCAGATTGCGAAAATGAGCTTCGACTTCCCTCACATTGCTAAGCATTGAATCGTTTTCGATTGCTTCGAGAGTGGCGGTGACAGCAGCCATGGCAACCATGCCACCCCCGAACGTGGTGCCGAGATCATTCTCCTTAATCCGCGAGGCAATTTTTTCCGTGACGAGACACGCGCCCACTGGGATACCGCTCCCGAGCGATTTGGCAAGTGTGATTATGTCGGGGACAATTCCACCTCCAGCTTCACTGCCGGAAAAGAACCACTCGCCTGTACGGCCTACGCCGGTTTGAACCTCGTCATAGATCAAGACGATGCCAAATTCGTCGCAGAGATTCTTCAGTTCTTTAAAAAACTGCGGAGTGGCAGTGCGGACGCCGGCCATTGATTGAATCGGTTCCAGCATGATTGCTGCCACGGTTTCGTCGGCGACTGCTCGCAAGGACTCCATGTCGCCGAACTCGGCCTGGCGGTGACCAGGGACGTTCGGTTTACCCAATTCGCGATACTTGCCCAGAAAAGTGGCGCTGATGGAATCAGCAGTGCGCCCGTGAAAACCGCCGGAGAAGGTGATTATATTTTCGCGACCCGTTGCGAAGCGCGCCATCCGCATCGCATTCTCGTTAGCCTCAGTCCCGGAATTACAAAAGAAGACTTTCGTGAGCGAGTCGGGCGCAAATGAAACGAGTTTTTCCGCAGCCGTGGCACGCACATCGGAGTAAACGAGGTTTGAGTAGAAGAGCAGTTTCTCAGCTTGTTTTGCAATTGCTGCTACCACATGTGGATGTGAATGGCCTGTTCCTGCGACCGCATGACCACCGTAGAGATCGAGGTATCTCTCGCCATCGCTGGTGTAAAGCCAGACGCCTTTGCCGCGCACTGCGGCGATCGGCATCTTCTTATAGGTTGCTAGCTGAAACCGATCTTCGCTGGAAACAATAGCGGTGGATGATTGCGACGGTTCTGTTTTCATCCCGCCCTCGTCCCATTGGGAATTTCTTTCTCGGGAACTGCCAGCACGGGGATCAGCCCATCGGCATAACCGATATCAAACAACATGCCTTCCGAGTTCTGACCCATAATCTTCCTCGGCTCGAGGTTGACGACGAACAATGCCTGCCTGCTAATCAACTCCTGTGGGTTGGCACGTTCCTGTTTCATGCCGGCGAGGATGGTGCGCCGAACATCGCCAAGGTCTACAGTCAGTTTCAGCAGTTTGTCAGATCCAATAACATCTTCCACGGACAGAATTGTGCCCACGCGTATGTCGACCTTGTCGAGATCAGCTATCTTAATCGGCGGCTTTATAGGAGCGACTGTAAGGTCCATCCGGTCTCTTTCTTGTCGGCTAATCTAGTCTGACTATCTCAGGGATTGGTGCCAATCAGCATCAGGCCGGTTGTTTCCTCAAGTCCAAACATGAGATTCATGTTTTGCACTGCCTGACCTGCCGCGCCTTTGACCAAATTATCCAGGGCAGAGAATACAACCGCCTGGCGGTCCCGTGTTGCAAACCCAAGATCGCAAAAGTTAGTCGTTTTCACCCAGTTGATGTCAGGAGATCCTTTCACGATTCTGATAAAAAAAGATCCATCGTAGAAATCTTTGAAGACGGAGCGTAATTCCTCTTCGCTCATCGGTTTCTTAGTCTCTACATAGATCGAGGCAAAAATGCCGCGGGCTACTGGAAGCGAATGTGTCATAAAGACCAGCTCACTATTCCAATTTCCAACCGCTCGCAATTCCTGCTCAACCTCCGGCACATGCTGGTGAGTAAAAGGCTTATAGGCGTAAAACGAATTCATTCGCTGTGGGTGATGAGTATTTGCCGCAGCCTTTGCGCCGGAACCGGAAGAACCCGTTTTGGCGTCCACGACGACGCGGCCTTCTATAAGATCCGACGCCACCAACGGCGCCAGGCCGAGTAGAGTTGCGGTCGCAAAACAACCTGGGTTGCTGATTAGTCGTGCACCGCTGATAGCATCACGATTTGTTTCGGTGAGGCCATAAATAAAATCTGCCTGGGTGTCCATCGCAGTATGTTCGCGGTTGTAGTGCTGCTCGAACTCGCTTTTGTCGCGCAAACGGAAATCGCCAGACAGGTCTATTACTTTGACACTCGAGGGCAAGCGCGGTGCAATCTCCATCGCCTGACCGTGGGGCAGGGCCAGAAACGCACAATCCAGATCGGTGAGGCTTTCAAGATTTTCAGGGACTCTACTAAGTTTCAAATCAGTGAGGCCTTGTAGACTGCGATGCACTTCGCTAACAGCTTTTCCCGCATGTTCGTTAGCAGTAACGAAAGTTATCTGGACGTGTGGGTGAGGTAGGAGAATGCGCAGCAGTTCGGATCCGCCGTAACCGGAGCCACCAAAAATTCCTACACGCACTCTGTTCGCCATCATTATCGACCTTTCCTTTAGACCTCCCCCGTGCGAAACTCACGAATCCGTTTCGCCTGAGGGACTCCGAAGATAACTTGGTCGGCCGGTTAAGAGGAAAACGCAATGCGTTATAGCTTCGCTCCGTTTCTTGCTCTCGCCATAGCCTTTATTGCGATTGGCGTTGCCGGACAACGAACCTTTATCTATATCGGAATAGTCTTTCTGGTCCTGGCGCTGGTAATGTTGCGTAAGCGACGGTAACCAACACTAGACGCCTACTGTCTGGGTATTTCCTGCTTCCACTTTCGATTTGATCAACTCGAACAGCCTATCTCCGTTGCGCTTGGCGTTTGCTGCCGGGATGCCGAATTCATTCTCGACATAATCCTCGCCCATTTTCGAATCCGTTACTGAGCCGGAGATCACATCGATTTCGATTCCGCGTTTCCGCAATAATGCTATGCCACCCCAAGCTCCCACGTAATCCGAAGCACAGAAGATAAGGGCGGCAGTGGCTTTCTGTAACTCAACGTCATCAAAGATTGATTCAACCGAATAGCCACCCAGTATGCCGTCACCCAATTCAATCACAATCACATCGGGAGAGCTTTCGTTAAGGTGGGATAAGATTGTCTTAGCGACGGGAGAAAGATCTCCCGCGTCGACTGTCGAAGGAAGGCCACAGTCGAGGAAGCTAGCGGTGGCAATCGCCCCATGATCCGCCATATTTAAGGTATCGCGGAGGCACGCTACACCTGAGAGCTTTCCAGCAGCTACTCTGAGACCCGCGCGGGTAGCCTGTTTGATAATTTCTGCTGCCGCATAGGTCTTGCCGCTATTCATACTTGTGCCGGCCACCATTACAATCGGCGCACTCTCACCCAGACTGAAGCGCAAAGGTAAAGACGCATTCGCAATGTTAAGGGCTTGCCCCTCTTCATCGCATACCACACCAATGACTTCAACTTTGATTGCATCACCGAGGCTCGAGTGATGACCCGTGCAGAGGCCGATGACTCCGCCAAGGTTAAGCAGATGAAGTTGATCGCCGGCCGCAACAGAAGGCGGCACGTCACCAACAAAACCTTTCAAAGCTCGACGGCGGCCCAGGACGCCAACAATCACATCACCCGGATTGATCTTGGCTAAACGACCCGAGGGTAGTTCGAGCATGTTGTAGGTAGCGCTATCGGTTAACGTGCGCACAGCGATTACATCGCCAGCTAACGACTTGGCGCTGGCATTCGTAACGGCGACCGTGCGGGAAAGGCCCAGGGGCGATGTGGCCGAGCCCAGCTTATCGGCTTCGACGATGCGTACGACCGAGTAGTGCGTGGTGTTGGTTTCTTTCATCTAATTGTTACCTCTATTTAGCTGTCTCAGTCTCAAGGCGTTCAGTTTAATAAAGCCCTCGGCATCGCGCTGGTTGTAAACCGAGTCTGCTTCGAAAGTCGCGAGCTTTTCGCTGTAGAGCGAGTGTGGCGAGCGACGTCCGACTGTGACGACGTTGCCGCGATAGAGTTTCACGCGTACGTCACCCGAAACCTTGCGTTGCGTCGCTTCGATGGTCTCGCGCATCAATTCAAACTCAGGAGCAAACCAGAATCCGTAGTAGACACTTTCCGCAAATTTCACACCCATGGAATCGCGCCAGTGCATCACTTCACGATCGAGTGTTATTGACTCGAGCGCTCGATGAGCGGCCAGCAAAATAGTTACTCCGGGAGTTTCATACACGCCGCGCGACTTCATTCCCACAAAACGGTTTTCGACAAGATCCACTCGGCCAATGCCGTGCTCGCCGCCCTTCTTGTTTAGCTCTTGAAGCAGAGCTACTGGGTTCAGAGCCTTACCGTTGATGGCCACCGGGTCGCCTTTGTCGAATGAAATTTCAACGTATTCAGCCTGAGCCCTGGCAGCTTCAGGAGACTTGGTGAGCTGGAAAATACTCTCAGGCGCTTCAGCCCAGGGGTCTTCAAGGATCCCGCCCTCATAAGAAATGTGCATGAGATTGCGGTCGGTTGAGTATGGTTTCTCGTGCGTTGCAGTAACCGGAATCTTGTTCGCCTTAGCAAAGGCGATCAGATCACTGCGACCTTTGAACTCCCATTCACGCCAGGGAGCAATCACTTTGATGTCTGGTTCGAGGGCGTAATACGTCAGCTCAAAACGGACCTGATCATTACCCTTGCCGGTTGCGCCGTGCGCCACAGCATCTGCGCCTTCTTTACGCGCGATTTCGATCTGTCGTTTGGCGATGACGGGACGGGCGAGGGAAGTGCCCAAAAGGTAAACACCCTCGTACACCGCGTTTGCCTTGACCGCAGTCCAGACGTAATCACGAACGAACTCTTCGCGTAAATCTTCTATGTAAAGTTTAGAAGCTCCTGTAGCGAGCGCCTTCGCTTCGAGGCCGTCCATTTCTTCACCCTGACCGACGTCAGCGCAGTAGCAAACGACTTCGCAGCCGTACTGGTCCTTGAGCCAGCGCAACATGACGGAGGTATCAAGACCACCGGAGTATGCCAAGACTATTTTTTTGATTTTCGTTTCTGTCATTT
>DASSCG010000224.1:0-5970 GCA_035697925.1 Pyrinomonadaceae bacterium | reverse complement strand
GGACGAGCTTTGCGAACATCCCATGCTACTCCCGAACCACGCAACGCCGGGCCTGACAAGCCAATTGCAATAGCGTCATCTGCCGAGATGACGCCAATTCCAACGGTGCGACTGAGCCAAATGCGATTCTCAGATAGCACCGTTTCATATTCGTCTAGCCTCGTCGGAAAATTGCTGATGAAGCGCCGAATATCTGTTTCAAAGTCGTCGTATGCGTCATTGGGCATGCCGCCTATTCGCCAGGCATGACATGTAAGGCGCGCGCCAAATTGTCGCTCAAAAATCTTCAGGATTTCCTCTCGCTCGCGAAGTGCCCATAGGAGTACGGTTACCGCTCCGATATCGAGCGCGTGGGTCGCCAGCCAAAGCAAGTGAGAAGCGATGCGATTCAATTCGGTGAGAATAGTGCGAATGTAATGAGCTCTTGGTGGTACAACCAAGCCCATCATCTGTTCTACGGTTTCTACCCAAACGAGCCCGTTGGAAACAGCCGCAATGTAGTCGAGCCGATCCCAGTATGGAGCGATCATCGTATACATGCGGTTCTCGGCGATCTTCTCCATCCCGCGGTGTAGATAGCCGATGTCGCAGTCAAGATCGATCACGGTTTCCCCATCCAACTTGAGAATTACCCGCAGCACGCCATGCGTGGATGGATGCTGGGGCCCCATGTTGAGCACCATCTCAGGGCTATCAAGCAGGGTCTCTCTGGTTGTGGCGATTTCTACCTGGTGCATACTTAACTATCGAAACTTGCTCTTGTGTTTAGACTTCTCGGGTTTCGCTATGCTGCCGCCGGCTCCGGTGCATCCGGTAAGTAACAGCCGGTCACGCTCCAAGGCTCGATTATCAAACCGATTTCTTTGGCGATTCCGTTCGCTCGTTTCTCCGCGAGCTTGATCACTATCGCCTGCGCCGCACTGGCCTTATTCCAAACATTGCGCGGAGACGCAGTCTCGGTCAAAACAAATCCTGCCACCTTTGCCGCCTCAGGCGACTCAAATACTTTGGCTTCGTAATGAGCGGCGATCTCTTTGGGAGTCATCTCTCAATTTTTGATTGCCAATTGCCAATTGCCGATTAGAAAACGATTGTGGCAGTAACTTGAATTGGAAATTGGCAATTGGCAATCGGCAATGGGAATCACTTGTCCTTGGGCATTACTTCTTTGTCGCCCTGGAAAATCTCACGCATCATGCGCTCTTGAGGTACTGAAAGAATCTCCAACCCATAGGCTCGCCTCTGTTCCAACTGCTCATGTTCGACCTCTGACATCTTTGGCAGGTGTTTACTGGTCCACGCATTCTCGACGAATTCCAGCGAAACGTCTTTCCTGAGCGGATGCCCTTCCCAATCCGGTGGTAGCAGTATCCGACGCATGTCCGGGTGATTTTTAAAGGTTACTCCAAACAGGTCATAAACCTCGCGTTCCATCCAGTTGGCCGCGGGCCAGACCCCGGTCACACTCTCCGGTCCGGCGGCAGTCGTAGCCACATTCAGCCGGACTCGCGTATTAGACGGAATGGAGTAAAGGTTATAGACCACCTCAAATGGTGAGTCTCTTCGATCAGGCAAGTGAACGCAGGTCAGATCGGAAAGATAGTTGAACGGGGTGTCTGGATGTCGCTTAAGGTAATCACAGACGTCCACGATACGCGATCCATCGATTCGGACAGATAACTGTCCGATGAATTCAACCGATTCGATCACCGCGCCGTCAAATTTTGCCGTCAGGCTTTGTACCAAGGGATGATTCGATGCGTCGACTGCCTTGGGCCCTTCTTCCTTCTTTTTAACAGGAGCTTTCGGAGCGCTGGTGGCGGTTGCGGGTGTTGCTGGGGCTTTTTCGCCTAAAGACTCTTTGACAGCCGCAACTCTGGACTTCGCCTGCTCAACCATCGCCGCCTTCTCGGCATCCGCCCCGGCGAGCACGCCCGCAGGTGGAATTTCAGAAGCCGGTGGAGTACCTGAGGAGTCTTGTTCCTTTGAGCCAGTGGGTTGATCGGACGACGGCTCAGGTGAGGGATCCGATTGTCCAGGGGTTCGCTCGTTTCGGTCGTCTTCCATTTGCTCGGAACTCGTGACTACACTTTTACCCGGGTGTGCGATCCGGATGTTGCTGGCCGCGCATATTTTTTCACGCTTAAGTGTTAATGCAGTTTCAGAAGGACGGCGAAGTTGGATTTAAACACGCGGATTATCTACTGTCAACCAAGTTATTTCCCGGTGATCAGCTCACATTTACAGCCGCAAATGCCCGCATAACTTGACGATACAGGCTTCGACCTCTATCATGGCTTGTTTGAAAAGTGGTCGTTTTAGAGGCCTATCAAGAAGGAAGTTAAGAGTATGAAGCCAGAGATTCATCCCGCTTATAACGAAATAACTGTTACTTGCGCCTGCGGCGAAACGTTTAAAACCCGGTCCACGAGGAAGGGCGACCTTCATGTGGAAATCTGCTCAGCATGCCATCCATTCTTCACCGGCAAGCAGAAGTTAGTCGACACAGCCGGACGCGTAGATCGGTTTAACAAACGCTATGGTAAGAAGACACCGGAGAGCAGCACTGCGACCCAGTAATCGCTGCTAGTTTGAGGACAGGAACGATATTGAACCAGTATAGACATTAGCGACTCTTCCATAATCAACGCCGGCGTTAATCCGTCGGTCGCTGCTTTGCACCGTGCACCAGCGACTGCCGCAAACGCCGGCGTTAGTGTTTAAAGAGGGGGTGTCGGGTACCGGGTGTCAGGTGCCGGATTAGGAATGACTTAACCGGCACCTGACACCTGATACCCGGCACCTCCAAAAGGGGATTCAAATTGAGCACAAACGAAAGAGATCTCATTGTCGGCGGTCAGGCTGTTATAGAAGGCGTGATGATGCGCACCCCTAACGCTTACGCCGTCGCTGTGCGCAAAGCAGACGGAACAATTGTCAACATTGCCGCGCGGCTGCCGAAGTGGAGTGAGAAATATCCCCTTCTGAAACTGCCAGTGTTGAGAGGCGGTGCCGTACTGGTGCAATCGATGGGGTTGGGTATCAAGGCACTCAACTACTCCGCCAACGAAGCTTTTGCCGACGCTGAAGAGTCGGACGCTAAAGAAGTGAAGGTGGCATTAACCCCGGCGGTAATTGAGGGTGAGGGCGACTTCGCGGGTGTCACAGGCGCAGTGCCTGGGTTGTTTCCTATTCCAACCCAGAAACGCGCCAAAGATGAAATGAAGAAAGGCGCTACTGGCGCCGCCGCGGGCTCAATCATATTCGCAATTATTTTTAACATTCTGCTCTTCGTAGCAGCGCCTCTTCTGCTGACTAATGCTCTTTTCATAGCAGCCGGTTGGGCACCATCTCCCAATACAGCGGCGGTTTCCGTACCATCCGGCAGCGCAGCAACGCTCGCCGAGGAGGATTCCAAGCAGGAGGTAACGAGCCAACCCTGGTATGCGAAAACGTGGCAGACAGTGCGGAGTTATCTTCGTCCCGTACGTCCGTCGGTTTCTTTTAATCTCATCGACGGGCTTATTCGCATGACGTTTTTCCTGATCATGATTTTTAGCTTTTCGCTATTGAAAGATATCAGACGCGTATTTCAGTATCACGGCGCCGAGCATAAGACGGTTTTTACCTGGGAAGCAGGTTTGCCTTTGACAGTCGATAACGCACGAACCCAGCCGAGGCAGCATCCCCGTTGCGGAACAAGTTTTCTAATGGTCGTGATGCTGGTGTCGATTGTGTTGTTCTCGGTCATAAAGTTTGATTCGCTGCTCTATAATTTTCTTGTTCGTCTGGCCCTTTTCCCGATCGTGGCAGGGCTGTCGTACGAGATCATTCGCCTATCGGCCAGGAAGGAAGGTGGATGGTTTTTCAAATTAATCACACTTCCGGGTGTTTGGCTGCAAAACATCACGACCCAGGAACCTGATGATCAGCAGTTGGAAGTTGCTATCGAAGCATTGAAGGAGTCTCTGAAGCTGGAGCCGCAGCAGGGAGAGCCGGCTCTGGCACCGCTATCGTGAGGAAACTTCGCTGGCAACCAAACGCAAATCCCCGAGGCTAGCTGAATTATGTTAGAGAGACTTAAACAAATCGAAAGCCGCTATGAAGACCTATCCCGGGAACTCTCGTCGCCCGAGTTGTTGGCTGATCATTCCGCGTACAGTAAGGCTGCGAAGCAGCACAGAGCTCTCGGCGACATTGTCGAGAAATACCGTTCCTGGAATGCCCTCAAAGGTGAACTAGACGGGGCCCGCGAACTTTTTGAGACTGCGGACGACGATGAGATGAAAGAAATGGCTCGCCTCGAAGTGGAAGATCTCGAGGCAAGAGTTCAGTCGACAGAAACTGAGCTTAAGTTGCTCCTGATTCCCTCTGATCCCAACGACGAAAAGAACGTGATTGTTGAGATTCGCGCCGGAACGGGTGGGGATGAGGCCTCGCTTTTCGCAGCCGAAATGCTTCGAATGTATCAACGATATTCGGAGAGACAGGGTTGGCGGTTTGAAATTTTGGACGCATCGGAATCAGGAATTGGTGGTGTTAAGGAAGCAATCGCATTAATCGAGGGTGACAAGGTTTATTCGAAACTTAAGCACGAGTCTGGTGTACATCGTGTTCAGCGAGTGCCACAAACCGAAGCCAGCGGCCGTATCCACACATCAGCGATTACCGTGGCGGTTTTACCGGAAGCTGAGGAAGTGGACGTAAAGATAGATCCCAAGGATCTTCGCATTGACACTTTCTGTTCGTCCGGTCCAGGTGGGCAGTCGGTTAACACGACCTACTCGGCGGTCCGCATCACACACCTCCCTACGAATCTAGTTGTATCCATGCAGGACGAGAAGTCTCAAATCAAAAACCGTGAAAAGGGGATGAGAGTCTTACGCGCGCGATTGCAGGAATTAGAGGAGCAAAAGCAGCACGAAGCTCTGGCCAGTGAGAGGCGTTCACAAGTGGGTTCGGGGGATCGCTCGGAGAAAATTCGTACCTACAATTACAAGGAAAACCGCGTCACCGATCATCGCATCGGCCTCACAATCCACCAGCTTGATCAGGTGATTGAAGGCAATCTGGATCCCTTCATCCAGGCACTCGTGAATCACTACCAGGCAGAGAAACTGAAGTCAGAAGCAGTTGCGGCCTAACGGCATTGCCGATTTCCAATTGCCGAATGCCAATTGGAGATTTTTAAATCTACCGAGTTACATGGACACCTCACACCATGAACGCTGACGATCTAAAGAATCGCACAAAGAGATCGCGTTGAGAATTCTAAGACTTGCCGCGGCCTTACCTAACACGATCGAGGGAAAGGCTATTAAAGGGCAACTTGTGCGCACCGGGACATCGGTCGGTGCAAACTACCGAGCCGCCTGCCGTGCTCGCTCTCGAGCAGAGTTCGTTTCAAAGATTGGCACGGTTGAAGAGGAATCAGACGAAAGCGCCTTTTGGGTGGAAATCATTATAGAGGGCGCTCTCTTGAAGGAGAGCCGCGTTAAGCCGTTACTTAACGAAGCTAATGAGCTCACCAGAATAATGGCCAAATCACGCATTTCTGCTTCGCGGGCACTTCATGCCAATCGGCAGTTGGCAATTGGCAATCGGAAATGAGTATAACTACGCACGTCCTATTAATCCGGCACGGACAATCTCAAGGCAATGCCGAAGGGCGATTTGGCGGGCACACCGATACCCCGCTCTCGCCGCGTGGCCGCGCTGAAGCGAGACGAACGGCTCAGGCTCTGGCCTCGGAGTCGTTCGATGCTATTGCTTGCAGTGACCTGGCTCGAGCGATTGAGACGGCAACTCCTCTGGCGAACCTGGTGGGCTTGGAATTACAAACTGCCGAAGCATTCCGTGAACGCAGCGTAGGTGTCATGGAGGTGTTAACTTTCGAGGAAGCTGCAGCTCAACATCCAGAACAGTACGCAGCTTTGCTGCGGCGGGACTTTGAACATGTTTTGCTAGGGG
>DASSCG010000223.1:0-6047 GCA_035697925.1 Pyrinomonadaceae bacterium | reverse complement strand
TCGTTCTCATCATGGTTGACAGTCCATTTCTTGTCCACTGTCTTCAAGAAACCCAGAATGCCCTGGCTGTCGTCTTTTGCGCGCGCACTTAGAATTTGTTCCGGTGTTCTTTTCGCGTGCTTAGCATCAATGAGCATTTTTCCCGGGGTTGCCTTGAATGCTTGAAGACCAGCCTGCCGTACTGTCATGAAAGCAATTGCCGTGATTCCAACGAGTAGAGACGGATCCAGCTTTAATTCGCGGGCTACACGTTGAGCGACCTCAAGGATTTGATCCGCAAGCGGTGTGGTAGGAGCTTTAGCAGTTGGCGAGCCGGACACAGACTGAATTTGGTTCCACGTTTCCGCATGTTGCTCGACTGCCCTCTTAACTTCCGGCCAGTACCGATGCCCGTAAACAAACCGGTGCGAAGAATCGATTTGGTCCTTAAGATAGTAATTTCCCTGGAGTAGGAGCTGGCTGGCAAGCTTCTCAGGATCTGGCGCCTGCTGCAGCACGATAAAGAGGTCTAAGGGATAAAAAGAGAACCAGATCTGCGTCGCAGTTTTGTCGACTTCATGTATTGAACGCAAAAGGGTGGTGACAGCCGCCAGCCATCCCTCTTCGTCTTGTTGGTTGAGAAATAGTTCAAAAGGCGTTTCGGTAGCTCTTTTAGTTATCGTCGTGCTCATTGGTAGTTCCTATGAATATTTTGCGCAAGAATTGAAACCCCGTACTTTACCAGCAAGCTCTACAGGCTCAAAGCGAGGAGATACCGGTAACGCCATGCGATCCTTTTGATTTCGCAGTAGAAATCGTTGACAAAGACTGAAACAGCGGAGTAAAAGTCAGTCAAACAACATCCTCAAAAGATTTCGGGCGATTCTCAACCAGAATTTTCGAAAAGCTTTGATTGGAGGCGACGGCAAAATGGAGTCAGAAACATCCGAGCGCGTAAAGTCAGGTCGTGGATTCGACAGCGCTTATAGCTTTTCTTTCTCAATTGCGATTGGTTTGGTCCTTTTTATTGGCGGTCTGGTAATCAGTCTCACTCTCGGTCAGGGGACCGTAATCGGTTTGATCTTCGGTATACCTATGCTCATTGCGGGATTGGTGCTGCCGCTGATTATGATGCGCGACATGCTCACTCAGAATGAAGTCAAGGGCGTTTGTCCCTATTGCTCGGCGCCGATTAAGACTTCGGACGCTACGATCAGATTGAGGTGTTCTTCTTGCGGTAAGGAAGTCGCTGTGCGCGATATGAAGTTACTGGCGGTCGAGGAAGTAACGCAGGGCTAACTATGTCCATCCCCGGGTCCAGTAATCGCTGAAAGTAAGAGCGAAAAGAATCGCCATCCAGAATAGAGCAGAAGCAACAATCACCCAGATTAGACGTGCGCTATACCGGACATGCATGAAATAGAGCACGACCAGCGTGGCCTTCACCACAGCAATAGTCATAGCGACAATTACATTTAAAGCTCCGGGAAAATTTTGAAAAGCCGCGAGAACAGTGATCGCGGTACCCACCATCAACGCCAGGAAAATACCTACGTAGACCTTTACTGGAACAATGTGCTCGCTCATCCCTTAATGCCCGCCCGTGTGCCTGCCCAGCAGATAGAGCAGTGGAAACAGAAAGATCCAAACTATATCGACAAAGTGCCAGTAGAGACCGATGACCTCCACTGGATTGTGGTACTCCGGACTGTAACGTCCCTTCACCGAGAAGTAGAGAAGGAAGGAAAGCAGACCTACACCAATGATCATGTGCAGCGCGTGCATGCCGGTCATTGCAAAATAGATCCAATAGAACATTTGCACGTGCTGCATTAGAACACCCTGTGTGAGGTGCATCGCGTGCGGGTCGGGATTGAACGGATTCCCAGGGATTAGTGAGCCTGGGATGAGATGGTCTTCGTATTTCTGGTAATACTCAACCGCCTTGATCCCGAGGAATGCCAAGCCAAGAATGATTGTAGCCACTAGTGAAATGATCTGCGCTCGGCGCTTGCCGATCTGTGTGCTGTAAACAGCCATGGCCATCGTAAAGCTGCTGAAGATCAGCACAGCCGTATTGATGGCGCCCAACTTTATGTCGAGGTGATTGCTGGCAATCGCAAAGGCTTCCGGGTACTTAGAACGATACAGCGTGTAGGCAAGAAACATCCCGCCGAAGAACATGATCTCCGTTACCAGGAACACCCACATGCCAAGGGTTCCCGCTTCGCGCTGCTGCTCAAGATTTGCAAAGTGATGCTGCAGCGCGGGATGGCCAACTTCGTGCTCTACGTAACTCTCAGCCAAGGTGTCTCTCCGTCGTACTCGATTGTTCTGTTATGCAAATTCCTGCTTCAAACCTTTTCCGGTACCTCGTCACGAAATCTCCCGACAACTTCCGTCTCCTCAGGCGGAGCAAATTCGTAAGCCTCCCAGGTAACCACCGGAGTGTAATCAAAGTTCTCAGTCGGCGGCGGTGATTGGGTGCGCCACTCCAGGCCCGGTAGATTCCAGGGATTGCCCGGCGCAACTTTTCCGTAACGCATAGACCACACCAGGTAGATTGCCGGAATCAAGTAACCTACCGCGAGAATCGACGCCCCGGCTGTCGATAGCACATTGAAAACTTGGAATTCGGGCGGATAAGCGTGGTAGCGACGAGGCATACCAAGGTAACCCGCGACAAATTGCGGGAAGAAGGTCAAATTAAATCCGGCGAATATCAAAAGGGCAGAAAATCTTCCCCAACCATCTGGATACATGCGGCCGCTGATCTTGGGCCACCAGTAGTGCAATCCACCTAAGTAACCAAATATGGCTCCTCCTACCATGATGTAATGGAAGTGGGCCACGATGAAATAAGTGTCAGTGACGTGAACGTCAACACCCAGTGTCGCCAGGAAGAGTCCGGTCATTCCTCCAATTGTGAATAAGCCGATAAAGCCAAGGGCGTAAAGCATCGGCGTGTCGAAGGAGATGGATCCTTTGTAGAGAGTGGCCGTCCAGTTGAAAACCTTTATCGCCGAAGGTACGGCTACCGCAAAACTCAGGAACGAGAAGATCATTCCCGCATAGATTGACTGACCGGAAACAAATAGGTGGTGACCCCAGACGAGAAAGCCGAAGACCGCAATTGCTAGACTTGAAAACGCCACGAAGGAGTATCCGAAGATATTCTTGCGAGAGAAGTTCGCGATCAACTCACTAACAACACCCATGCTTGGCAAGATCATGATGTACACAGCTGGGTGCGAATAGAACCAAAACAAATGCTGGAAGAGAACGGGATCGCCTCCCACTGCCGGATCGAATATGCCTATATGCGCTACTCGTTCGAAAGCGACCAGCAGAACCGTGATCGCGATGACTGGCGTGCCCAAAATCATGACCAGACTAGTGGCGTAATGTGACCAGATAAAGAGCGGAAGCCGGAACCAGGTCATGCCCGGCGCGCGCATCGTATGAATCGTTACGATGAAATTAAGGCCTGTCAGGATAGACGAGAACCCGTTGATAAAGATTCCCAGTCCGGCAGCCACGACATAGGAGTTTGAGAAGGTAGTGCTGAATGGTGTGTAGAAAGTCCAGCCAGTGTCGACTCCTCCTGCCAGCAACGCGTAAATGGTAATTAGGCCGCCCAGCATGTAGATATACCAGCTGAGCAAGTTAATTCGAGGGAAGGCCAAATCCTTCGCGCCTATCATCATTGGCACGAGGAAATTTCCTAGAGTCGCCGGTATCGACGGTATCAGGAAGAAAAACACCATGATGATACCGTGCTGTGTAAAGACTTTGTTGTAGGTAGTCGATTGGAGGAGATCACCCTGCGGCGTCAACAACTCAAGCCGGATGAGCATGGCGTAGATGCCGCCGATAAAGAAGAAAAAGGTGATCGAGCCGAGATAGAGCAACGCAATGCGTTTGTGATCTTTCGTCAGCAGCCACGACTTCAAGCCATACTGAGCGTTGATGTAATTAATCTTCGATGGTACTGGTGGTGTGAATTCTTCCATGATTATAAATGGCGCTATTGCTTACTATCTGTTCACCGCTCCCGGACTTGCCGCAGCCGCTGGCGCTGGTGATGAACCAGGCACCGGTCCCGATGGTCGTGCAGTCGTCGGTTGAGTCTCGCCCTGCAGCGACTTGATGAAGGCCAGTATCTGCAATAACTGCTCCTCACTAACCTGGCCCTGGAACGTCGGCATGATGGGTCCAAACCCGTTCACCAGCTTGGCCTGCGGATTCACAATCGACTCACGAACATATCCCTCGTCAGCGACCACGGTCTGACCGTTGTTGAGAAAGACCTGCTTTCCGAAGAGGCCTTCCAGAGCGGGACCACGACCACCTTCTCCCGAAGCTCCATGGCACGAAACACAGCCGAGCGTGACGTAAATCTGCTGACCCGCCACGGCGGGCGACTGCTGGCTAGTGTTGCCGCTCAGCCAGCTGTCAAACTCGGTAGGTTCCATGGCGACGACAGACCCGATCATTCCTGAATGATTCATTCCGCAGTATTCCGCGCAAAAGAGGTGGTAACGCCCGGGTTTAGTAGCTTCGAACCAGAGAGTTGTATAACGTCCCGGCACAACATCGGCCTTTATGCGAAATGCAGGAACAAAGAAAGCGTGAATGACATCTTCGGTGGTCATGATCAGCTTGATCTTCCGACCTACAGGGACGTGAAGTTCATTGATCTCGCGCTGACCCGTTGTGTGCTGAATCTTCCACATCCATTGTTTTCCCACCACGTAGACTTCCACCGCATTTGCTGGTGGGCGCCACAGCTGGAAGAAGACCTGTGCGCCCCAGGCAAACATGGTCATCGCGATGATGAAGGGGATCACTGACCACATGGTCTCCAGTTTGAGCGAGCCGGCAACGGGACGTGGAATCTCGTAGCGGTTGCGTCGCCGGTACTTGATTACAAAAAAGCCAAGCACTCCCCAGATCAGCAATGTAAAAAAGATCGTCACGCCCACCAGATAGAAATAGAGTGCATCAACCTTGTCGGAAAGGGTTGAAGCGCTGGGCGGTATAAATGGAATCCACGGGGTCTGCATCTCTAAGCGGCCCCTCCCGCACGTATCCTGACCTGGCTCGCATTGCGCCGTCGCATTGCGAAAAACAGGGCCAACATGGCAAAGAGGGTGATAACGCCTCCCACCCGCATCATGTTCATCACCACCGCCCCGTATTTTCCGGTAGCAGGATCGTAGTGGTAGCAATAAAGGAGGAGCTGATCCACTGGCGAACCAATCTTATTTTGAGACGCCTCGATGAGACCGAGACGCAGATCTTTAGGTGCATACTCGATCCCATAAAAATATCGCGCGAGTTTCCCTTCCGGAGTAGCAATCATTACGGCGCTAGCGTGAGCAAACTGGTTGGTCGCCTCATCGAAGTGGTAGTGAAATCCAACGGCTTCGGTAAGTTGTTTTATGTTCTCGCTGTCACCCGTCAGGAAATGCCATCCGCTCGCGGCAGACGCGCGCTTAGCCTCTGGCAAATAACCGATGTAAGTCTTTTTCTTGACGGTCGCGAGCTGCGACGTCTCCCGTGGATCGAAACTAACCGTCACCACTTCAAACTCTTCTCCGGCTTTGAAGGAGAGAACTTTGAAAGCACTGGCCATCCCATTTAAAACCTGGGTACACAGCATCGGGCACTCGTAGTACACGAGCGAGATCACCACGGGTTTCTTACCGAAATAATTACCCAACTTTACGAGCTCGCCGTTTTCATTACGAAACACCAGGTCCAGAGGCAATTGGTGGTCAAGCTTCTGATCAATACCGACTTCGCGGAGCGCTTTGGGTAAACCACTTGAAACAGCACCGGATTGCGGCCGCGCTCCATAGAGCGGCGAGCTCGGCCCAGGGCCGCCCGGTTGAGCCAATACCGGCAAGCAGAGCATCGTGAGCAGAAGCTGTACCGCAAAGAGCGACGCGGGGACGCGGGGACGGGGAGAGGGGGAGACACGGCGACGCGGGGACACGGGGACGGGGGGACGCGGAGACGCGGGGACACGGAGACACGGAGAGTCGGCAACGGAGCATCTCCGT